>NZ_JBNHGF010000253.1:0-4167 GCF_059091005.1 Arthrobacter sp. Y3223164 | reverse complement strand
GGCTCCCTTGTCGCCGCAGGGGAACGGCCGGACGCCGCGGAAGCGGCGGTGCGCGGATGAACCTGTTCGAGGAAACCGCGGCGTGGCTGGCGGATCCGGTCAACTGGGCCGGTCCGGCGGGCGTGCCGGCCAGGCTGGCCGAGCACCTGTACTACAGCGCCCTGACCCTGGTGATCGCCGCGGCCATCGCCGTGCCGCTGGGGCTGTTCGTCGGCCACACCGGAAGGGGGCGCCTCGCCGTCGTGGGCATTGCCAGCGGACTGCGGGCCATGCCCACGCTGGGCCTGCTGACCCTGTTCGTCATCCTGATGGGCCTGGGCCTGATGCCGCCGATCTACGCCTTGGTGATCCTGGCCATTCCGCCGCTGCTGGCCGGCACCTATTCGGGGATCGCCGCCGTCGACCGCCAGCTGGTGGACGCCGCCCGGGCGATGGGCATGACCGAGTGGCAGGTCCTGTTCCGCGCCGAATTGCCCAACGCGCTGCCCGTGCTGCTGGGCGGCGTGCGTGCCGCCGTGCTGCAGGTCATCGCCACGGTGGCCGTCGTGGCCTACATCAACCTGGGCGGCCTGGGCCGGTATCTGATCGACGGGCTGGCGGTCCGTGACTCGGTGCGGCTGTTTGCCGGTGCGCTGCTGATCGCGGCGCTGGCACTGGTCGTGGACGCCTTGCTGGCCGCGGTGCAGAAAGTCGCCGTGTCGCCCGGCCTGCGCGGCTTGAGGGGGCGGGCCGAAAGGCAGAACAAGTAAGGTTGGAACAGCCAGTGCCGGCACATGAGGAGATGAGCATGAAGGACCACCCCGGGAACAACGCCAGCAACCGCGGACACGACAAAAACCCGGCCGCGCGGCGCAGCGTGCTCGCCGCAGGGGCGGCCGCCCTCGCCCTGGTGCTCGCTGCCTGCGGCGGGGGATCCGACCCCCTGCAGGATTCGACGCCGGCACCCGAAGGCAGCACCGGCGGGTCCCTGGTGGTCGGTGCCAGCGGCGGCACGGAGAGCCAGATCATCGCCGAAATCTATGCGGGCGCCCTGACCGCCGCCGGCTACGACGTCACCACGAAACCGGGCATCGGCTCGCGCGAGGTCTACGTCAGCGCCGTCCAGGAAGGGTCTGTGGATATCATCCCGGACTACAGCGGCAACCTCCTGCTGTTCTTGGACACCGAGGCGACGGCGGCCTCCGCCGGGGACGTCATGACAGCCTTGGCTGATGCCCTGCCCGAGGGACTCGGCGTGCTGGAGCCCGCATCGGCGGAGAGCAAGGACGCGATGGTGGTGACCAAGGCTACGGCGGAGGAATACCAGCTGACGTCGATCGAGGACATGGGCCCGGTGTGCGGCGAACTGGTGCTCGGAGCCAACCCCGAATTCGCCGAGCGCGAGTACGGGCTGCCGGGGCTGGAAGCCAACTACGGCTGCGTCCCCAAGTCCTTCGAACCGATCAACGACTACGGCGGACCGACCACGCTCAACGCCTTGATCACCGACAAGATTCAGGTGGCCGACATCTACACCACCACCCCGTCCATCGAGGACAACGACCTGGTGGTGCTGGAAGACCCGAAGAACAACTTCATCGCCCAGCAAGTGCTGCCGCTGATCCGCAGCGACGCCGTGGACGAGCAGGCGGCCCGGGTGCTCAACGAGGTTTCGGCAGCGCTGACCACCGAAGACCTGATCGACCTCAACCGCCAGGTCAGCGGGGACGAGAAGCGCAACCCGGCCGACGCCGCCGCGGACTGGCTGGCGGAAAAGGGCCTGGCCGGCTAGGGGCCCAGGCTCCCGTTCACGCGCCGCTTCGGTCTCCGGGGCGGCGCGTGCCGTGTGCGAAGATCGTTGGATGGCCCAGTACAAGCAGTCCAACAAGCTCCACAACGTCCTCTACGACATCCGCGGTCCGCTCCTCGAGCATGCCCAGCGGATGGAGGCCGAGGGCCAGCGCATCCTCAAGTTGAACATCGGCAACCCGGCGCCGTTCGGATTCGAAGCTCCGGACGCCATCCTGGTGGACATGATCCGCAACCTGCCCACCGCGCAGGGCTACAGCGATTCGCGCGGCATTTTCTCGGCCAGGACCGCGGTGTCGCAGTACTACCAGACCCGCGGCATCCAAGAGATCGGCGTGGACGACGTGTACCTGGGCAACGGGGTCAGCGAGCTGATCACCATGAGCCTGCAGGCGCTGCTGAACAATGGGGACGAAGTGCTCATCCCGGCCCCCGACTACCCGCTCTGGACCGCGTCGGTGTCGCTGGCCGGCGGCCACCCGGTGCACTACCTCTGCGTCGAGGAAGAGGGCTGGCTGCCCGATCTCGAAGACATCGAACGGAAGATCACGCCCAACACCAAGGGCATCGTGATCATCAACCCGAACAACCCCACCGGCGCCGTCTATCCGCGGCACATCCTCGAGGGGATGCTGGAACTGGCGCGCCGGCACAACCTGGTGGTGTTCTCGGACGAGATCTACGAGAAGATCCTTTACGAGGATGCGGAGCATGTGAACACGGCGCTGCTGGCCGACGACGTGCTGGTCATGACGTTCAGCGGCCTGTCGAAGGCCTACCGCGTGTGCGGCTTCCGCAGCGGCTGGATGGCCATTTCCGGGCCGAAGCACCTGGCCGCGGACTACATCGAGGGCATCAACCTGCTCACCAACATGCGGTTGTGCGCGAACGTGCCCGCCCAGCATGCTATCCAGACCGCCCTGGGCGGCCACCAGAGCATCAACGACCTCATCCTGCCCGGCGGCAGGCTGCTCGAGCAACGCAATAAAGCCTATGAGCTATTGAACGCCATCCCCGGCGTCAGCACGCAGCAGGCCAAGGGCGCGCTCTACCTGTTCCCCAGGCTCGACCCGGAAGTCTACGGGATCAAGGACGACGAACAGTTTGCGTTGGACCTGCTCAAGCAGCAGAAGATCCTGATCTCGCACGGCCGGGCGTTCAACTGGACGCAGCCGGACCATTTCCGGCTGGTCACGCTGCCCAACGTGGACGTGCTGACCGAAGCCGTGGGGCGGATCGAGGAGTTCCTGGCCGGATACCGGCAGTAACAGCCGCGTCTGCGTAGCCGCGCCGCCGGCGGCTCGGTAGGCTGTCGCCACCCGCACCGCCGGCCAAGCCGGCCGGGCCGAACAGGAGGACCAGGTGGAACAGACCGGATTGCCCGAGTTCATGCGGACGCCGTCGGAGATGCTGCGGGTCGGCCCGGGATTCGGCCTGGCGGGTGTCGATACCGGCTCCACGCCCGGATTCCTCGGCGGCAGGACCGAGGGAAAACTCCTGCTCAGGGCCTCCGACCGCCGGCTGTCCGAACTGCAGGAACGCCTCTTCGCGCAGAGCCGCGCCGGGGCGCCGGACGCGGTCCTGCTGGTGCTGCAGGGGATGGACACCTCCGGCAAGGGCGGGATCGTCCGGCACGTGGTCGGAGCCGCCGACCCGCAGGGGATTTCCCACCGGGCCTTCAAGGCGCCGACGCCGGAGGAGCTGGAGCACGATTTCCTCTGGCGGGTGGAGCGGGCCTTGCCCGGTCCCGGCATGATCGGAGTGTTTGACCGGTCGCACTACGAAGATGTGCTCATCCACCGCGTGCACGGGCTCTCGCCCTTGGCGGAGGTGGAGGCACGCTACGGGCAGATCATCGACTTCGAGGCGATGGTGGCCCGCCGGGGCATCCGGATGATCAAGGTCATGCTGCACCTGGGCAAGCGCGAACAGGGCAAACGGTTGCGCGACCGGCTCGACCGGGCCGACAAGCACTGGAAGTACGATCCCGGCGACGTGGACGCGCGGCGGCGCTGGGACGAGTACCAGCAGGCCTACCAGGTCATGTTGGAGCGGACCAGCACCGTCGACGCGCCGTGGTTCGTGGTGCCGGCCGACCACAAATGGTATGCACGGATCGCCGTGCAGGAGCTTCTGCTGCAGGCGCTGGAAGACATCGACCCGCAGTGGCCGCCGGCGGGCTTCGACGTCGAGGCGGAAAAGGCCCGCCTGGCTGCCTCGTAACGCACCCCCGCCGGGTTGGCCGGTCCGATGCCCGGGAACCGGGCTGGCCGGGGCGGACCAGCGGGATAACACCGGGGACGCGGCGGTTCCGCGGCGGACTAGAGGGGTGATACCGGGGACGCGGCGGTTCCGGGGCTGCCCGGGCTGGCCGGCGAC
>NZ_JBNHGF010000252.1:0-4199 GCF_059091005.1 Arthrobacter sp. Y3223164 | reverse complement strand
AATGGCTCAAACGCCTGGTCCGTGTCCGGGACCGGCACTGCCGCTTCCCCGGCTGCCGCCGCGCGGCCAGATACTGCGAGATCGACCATGTCCGCGGGTGGGACGACGGCGGGCCGACTATGCCGGAAAACCTGCAGTGCCTGTGCAGCGCCCACCACGCGGCGAAGACCGGCGGGCACATCCAGGCCCAGGCCGGGCCACACGGTGAGATCACATGGACCACGCGCACCGGCCACCGCAAGACCACTTACCCGGACGAGGGCTGGGACACTCTCCTGCCCCGGCCGAAGGAGACGGAAGCGGCATCCAGCGGCGAAAGCGAAGAGAACACCGACGGGGCCCCAGATGCAGCCGGCGCCGCTGCCGCCACTGGAGACGGCGCCGCCCGCGATATCAGCGACCGCGGCGACCAACCACCAAAACGTACGCTCGGCGGCATCGAACTGCCCGACGAAAACACCGACCCCAACGCACCACCCCCATTCTGAGCTTCCCGCGGCACGAGCAAAAAATGTCGGCGGCGCCTGCGGAGAATGCTGTAACGCCAGCAGAAGATTCCGGGTGCGTGGGGCGCCTGCGGTCTCGGAATCTCTTAGGCGCGACGGTCCGGCACACCGTAGGTAATGGTGAGTTTCCGGGCCGCAGAGCGGTCGAAGCGCAGACGCATGTGGTGGGCACGCCAGGCCCATACGATCCCGACCGCGGCTGCAGCCACGCCGGACAGCGCGGCCACCCCCAGCCCCCAGCGCGGGCCGAAGCTGTTGGCCACCAAACCGACCAGAGGCGCACCGATCGGGGTCCCGCCCATCAGGATGGCCATGTACAAAGACATGACGCGCCCGCGCATCATGGGAGCAGTCGTGGTCTGCACATACGCATTGGCGCTGGTCATGATCGTGATGGCGGCAGCGCCGACCGGCACGAGCGCCAGCCCGAAGAGCCAAATTGTGGGGGCGAGCCCTGCCGCAGTACAGGCGATGCCGAAGGCCACCGAGGCGCCAAAGATATAGCGCAGCCGCGGCCGGTCACGCCGTGCGCTAAGCAACGAACCGGTGACCGAACCTGCGGCCATGACCGAGGAGAGCAGGCCGAAATCACCGGCGTGTCCGCCGAATTCGGTCCGCGCCATGGAGGCGACAAAGACGGAAAAGTTCAGGCCGAAAGTACCGATGATAAAGATGGCAGCGAGCACGACCACCAGGTCGGGCCGCTGCTTCACATACCGGAAGCCTTCGAGGATCTGCCCGCGTCCCTTGGCGGCCTTCTCCCGCAGGTGAAGCTCCTGCCGTCGGATGGCGAGCAGCGCCGCGATCATTGCCGCGAAGGTAGCGGTGTTAATCAGGAATACCGGTCCGGGACCAATGGCGACGGTGAGCACACCGGCAATGGCCGGCCCGACCATTCTGGCCAGGTTGAAGGACGTGCTGTTCAGCGCCACTGCGTTGGGCAGGTAATCGTCGCGCACCACGTCCGAGACGAACGTCTGCCGTGCCGGCGCATCCACCGCTGTCACCATGCCGAGTGCCAGAGCAAAGGCGTAGACATGCCACAACTGGGCGACGTCGGCGATCACCATCAACCCCAACGCCAAGCCCAGCACGGCCATCGAAATCTGGGTGGCCATCAGCAGCTTTTGCCGGTCAAAGCGGTCGGCAACGAGCCCTGCCCAAGGAGCCAGAACCAGTTGTGGCCCCATCTGCAGGGCCATCACGATGCCCATGGCAGCGGCGTCCTGCTCGGTCAGGATGTCGTAGACCAGCCAGTCCTGCGCCGTGCGCTGCATCCACGTACCGATATTGGAGACCAAGGCTCCGATGAACCAGATCCGGTAGTTGAACAACCTCAGTGAACGAAACACGCTTTACCGCCCTTTCCGGCTGCACACCTGCCTCGTCGATGGGTCGTGTCAGGACGTAGTTTCGGCGCCGTCCTTGGCCGCGGTGACGTCGGAGGCCTTGGTCGCGGTGCCGTCGGTGGCCTCGGTGCCGTTCCCTTCGGATACGTCCTCCGTGGCCGGGCGCAGGTCCTCGGCTGCAGCCACGCCGTCCGCGGCTACATCGGAATCGTCTGCCTCGGCCCGATCCGTCGCTGCCACATGGTCGGCAGGAGCGGCCTCGGTGCCGTCCGCCGCCTCCACATCATCGCCAGCAGCGGCCTCGGTGCCGTCCGCTGCCTCCGCCACGCCGTCCGCGGCTGCCTCGGCCCGGTCCGTAGCCGTCGCATCATCGGCGGCAGCAGGCTCGGAGCGTTCCGCCGCGTCCGCCCCATCGTTTGCAGCAGCAGCCTCGGAGCGCTCCGCAGCCTCTGCTTCCGCCGCAGCCGCGGCTTCTTCGGGCCGAACCCGGTCGGCCCACGGCACCCACTCGGGCGCCAGCAGCGACTTCTCGGAGGGAAGCAGGCCCACTTCGCAAACAGTTGCTTCCTTGCCCCGCGGCACCCGGGCCAGCGTGGCGAACCACTGCCAGCCCGCGTAGCCCGCCAGTTGGGCCTCGAACCGGTGGGTGGCCAGGCGGTCGCCGTCGGCAAACGTGCCTACGTGTGCACCGATCTGCTCCGACGGGGCGATCTCCAGCACACCGTCGCGCGCACGGTCCACCGCTTCGGCCAACACAGGGTCCAATTTCGGAGCACGCTTGGCGGGACGACGCCGGGGCGCCGCCTCGGCCTTCGGCTCGTCGGCGAGCGCCTGCCCCTCGTCAACCGTTTCAGCGCCGGCGTCGGTCATATTTTCAGTCATCGAGGCCGCTCTACGCGTCCAGGTCGTCGGCCACGCGGCGGAGCACCGCTGCAACCTTCGACGCGTGGGAGCGCTCCGGGTAGCGGCCCCGGCGCAGGCCGTTGGAGACCTCGTCCAGAAGCTTGATCAGGTCTTCGGTGATCACGGCCATGTCCTCGGCCGGCTTCCGCGTCGCCCGGACCACCGAGGGAGCGGCGTCGAGGATGCGCGCCGAGAGCGCGGAGGGGCCACGCCGGCCATCCGCTATACCGAATTCCATCCGGGTGCCTGGCTTGACGTCTTTGACGCCGGCCGGCAGCGCCGAGGCGTGCAGGAACACTTCCTGTCCGTCCTCGCTGGCCAGGAATCCAAACCCTTTATCCGTGTCAAACCACTTGACTTTGCCGATGGGCACTTTGCTTACCTCGTTCTGCTTCATGATGCAGCGGTACCGCACGCTGCTGCGTTCTTACCATGGGCCCCGCCGGTAGCACAGCGGTCGCACATGCGACCGCGCCGAATCGGGGAAAGTCTGTCTCTAGGTTATCGCGTTCCGCTGACCGCCGAGCCCGTTGCCCGCCGCTTTCCGCTCGTGGCGTGAGCGCCCGGAATGAGGCCCCGAAATGGCGGCTGTAATCTGGTGTCATGCCCGCAACCGTCCCCGCCCACAATGCGTCCCGCCCCGCCGAGTCCGGTGCTTTGCACCGAGTGCTGGTCCTTGCCGCCGTCGTCGCGCTGTTGACCGGTTTGGGCAGCCTGGGCGTGATTTTGGCCGGTGCCATGGCCGGAACCGAGGTGTGGGCCGGCTTTCTGGGACTGGCCTGGTTCTGCTTTCCGATCGCCTTCGTGCTGATGGTGCTGCTGGTGGCCGGCAGCGTCCGCCGCCGCCGCCGCAGCTAGCGGGCAGCCAGCGCGCAGCCGCAGCTAGCGGGCAGCAGCCGCTCCCGAGACAGTCCCGCCTCGGCACCGTCGCGCCGCAGAGGCCCGGGGTAACGTTAATCCGGTGTCCTCCATCCGCGCCCTGGCTGGTCAACTGGCCGCCCGCAGCGACACCGAGCTGCGGCAACTGTTTGGCGCCCGTCCGGATCTCTGCCTGCCGGCCGTGCCGGACTTTTCCGCGCTGGCTGCGCGCGCGTGCACGCGGATCAGCCTGCAGCGGGTGCTGGAGCAGCTGTCCCGGCCCGAGCTGGAGGTACTCGAAGCCGTAGTGCTCAGCACCGACGTGGATGCCGGACGCGCCGCCGACGCCCGCTCCCTGCGGCCGTTGCTCTTGCCGCCGGACGGCACTGCGATGCTTCACGAACTGGACTCGTGCCTGACGCGGCTGCACGGGCTGGCCCTGCTGCTGCTCGCCGCACCGCCCTCCCCCGACGACGACGGCGGTGCCGCCCCTCCTTCCCCGGCCTACCTACCGGTGGCGAGCCTGGCCGAAGCACTGGGTCCGTACCCGTCCGGCCTTGGCCGCAGCTACGCAGCCCTGGCC
>NZ_JBNHGF010000251.1:0-4207 GCF_059091005.1 Arthrobacter sp. Y3223164 | reverse complement strand
CGGCACGCATCCATGCGGCGGCCGGGGGAACGCCGTTCTACGTCCACGAGCTCCTGGAGGGCGGCGCGGGGGCAGGTCTCGATGCCGCCGGAACCGGTAAGGCCCAGGCGGAAGCCGCGGTGCTCCAAGACCGCCTCGACCGGCTCTCGGCGGACGAGCGGGCGGTGCTGGACGCCGTCGTCGTCCTCGGGGAGGACGCGAGCCACCAGCTCTTGGCGCGTATGACGGGGCTGCCGCCGGCCGACCTGACCCGGGTGTTGAAACGCCTTGCCGCCGCGCGGTTCTTCAGCGCCCTGCTTCCGCGCCCGCGGATCCAGCATGCCCTGGTGGCCGAAGCGGTGCTCGCCGCGCTGGAGCCCGAACGGCAGGCCGAACTGCACGGCCGGGCGGCTGCCGCCCTGACGGCACAGGGCAGCGAAAGCGCCGTGGTGGCGGGCCACCTTCTGGCCACCAAACCGGGCGCCGACCCTGCCTCGGCCGAAGTCCTGCTTGATGCCGCCGGGGGAGCCCGCCGGATCGGCGCAGCGGAACTCGCTGTCCGGCTCATCGAACGGGCCATGGCGGAGAACGGGCTGGCGCCGGATCTGCAGCGCCGGATCGCGATTGAAGCGTCGCTGGCCCATCAGGCCGCCGGCCACCTCACGCAGGCGGAGGTGCTGGGACGGCGGGCGCTGGCCATGACCCACGGCACCCGGGCGCGCGTGGAGCTGCTGCTGGAGTTCGCCGAGGCACGGTATTCAATCAACCGGATAGAGGAAAGTTCGCGTTACTACAGCCAGGCCCTGGGCGAACTGGACAACGACGGCGACCCGCACACCGAGCTCAGGCGGCGGGTGGTTGCGCTGGCAACAGGGGCGGGGTTCCAGCAGCTGCAGTTCTCGGAGGAGTACCGTCAGGAGCTGGCGAGCATCCTGGTGCAGGACCCGGCCCGGGACGGCCCGAGCGACCGGCTGTTGCTGGTGCAGGAGGCGCTGCGCCTGACCGTGACCGGAACCGATGCCCAGCGCAGCGGGGAACTGGCCCTGCGGGCGTGCGCCGGCGGAAAACTGCTGGCGGAGGTCGGCGCGGAATCCAACATCATCAACTACGCGACCGGTGCGCTCAACGGCTCGGAACAGGACGCCGCTGCCCTGGAGCTGCTGGACGCGGCCATCGCGGAGGCGCGGGCCAACTCCTCGCCGATGGCGAACGCCACCCTGACCTATTGCCGCGGCGCCATCCACTTGAACCGGGGTCGGCTGCGGTTGGCCCAAATGGACCTGGAAACGAGCATGCAGGCGGCAGACACCGGCTGGCGGACGTACCTGGAGGTAGCCTGCGTGACGCTGGCCGAGGTCTACCTTGCCCGGGATGACCTGGCCGCCGCCGACGCCCTGCTCAAACGGGTCCCGCTGGCGGAAGAACGCGTGCCGCTGGTCCAGGCGATGGCGCTCCAGCTGCACGGAGTGGTGGCCGCCGGACACGGCGACCACCAGCTGGCGCTGGAATACTTCGCCACCGCCATGGACCTCGACGCCGGCCTGGGCCCGACATTGAACCTGTGGACGCGCAGTGCCATCGAATCCGCCGCCCGTGCCGGGCAGACCGAATACGCCTCCGCGGTTGCCGCCGACCTGCTCCAAGAGGTCCGTTCCTTCGGTGCTCCGCGCCTGACCGGCACCGTGATGCGGGCCGCCGCGCTGGCGCAGCCCGGGCCGAGCGCCGTCGTCATGCTGCGCGAAGCCATCTCGCTGCTCGAAGCCCACGAGGGCCGCTACCAGCTGGCACTGGCCCTGGCCGACCTGGCCGAGATCTGCCTGCAGCCCGCACGGGGCGACGCGCTGTCGGTGTTCCGGACGGAAGCGCTGGCGGCGGCCCGCAAGGCGCTGGTCCTTGGGAACCGGATCGGGGCCGCCGCGGTGGCCCGGCGCATGACCCGCCTGCTCGGGCAGCAGGATCTTCACCTGCCGCTGATCGCCGAGAACAAGGCCGACCGGCTGACGCCGGCCGAGTACCGGGTCTGCTCCTTGGCGGCCAGGGGACTCACGAACCGCAAGATCGCGGCCGAACTGTTCATCACCATCAAGGCGGTGGAGTGGCACCTGTCCCGGTCGTTCGCCAAGCTCGGGATTGCGTCCCGCAAGGAATTGGCGGCCGTGTTGGACCGGCAGGACTGACCCGCGCCAGGGTTAGCGCAGCGGCACACCCTAGGTTTTCCTAACTAGGGTGGATTGATCTGGCAAACGGAAGCCGCCGGGACCATGATTGAAGGTGTCAGCAACCGGAACGGGAGACCACACCGGAGGCGGCGGCACCCCGGATCCGAGTTGGGGGGACATGCCTTAGGGCGGTGGATCCGATGCCGCACACGAAATGGCTCGAAGTGAGTTGGCTAATGGGGAGGCCTGACTTTGGGCCATTTCGTATGTCTGCGACCATGACAGACTGGATCCGTGGCCCATCTCGACGTCTCCAACATCGCATATTTCCTTTCCGACGGCCGCCAGCTGCTCAACGGCGTCGGCTTCAAGGTCGGCGACGGTGCCAAAACCGCGCTGATCGGACCCAACGGCACCGGCAAAACCACCCTGCTGCGGATCATCGCCGGCGACATCGCTCCGGACGAAGGCGCCGTGGCACGCTCCGGCGCCATGGGCATCATGCGGCAGTTCGTCGGCCAGGTCCGGGACGGGACCACGGTACGCGACCTTCTGGTCGGCGCCGCCCCGCCGGCCCTCGCCGCCGCGGCACGAGCAGTGGATGAAGCCGAACTGGCCATGATGGAGCACGACGACGAGCCCACCCAGATGCGGTACGCGCAGGCGCTTGCGGACTGGGGCGACGCCGGCGGCTACGAGCAGGAGACCGTCTGGGACGAGGTCACCTCGGCCGCCCTGGGCGTGCCCTTCGACCGCGCGCAGCACCGCACCGCATCGACCCTGTCCGGCGGTGAACAAAAGCGCCTGGTGCTGGAAGCGCTCTTCGCCGGCCCGGACGAGTTGCTGCTGCTGGACGAACCGGACAACTATCTGGACGTGCCCGGCAAGCGCTGGCTGGAGGAGAAGCTGCGGGAATCGCGGAAGTCGGTGCTGTTCGTCAGCCACGACCGTGAACTGTTGGCCAATGCCGCCACCAGGATCGTCACGCTCGAACCCGGCGCCCTTGGCGCCACCGCCTGGGTCCACGGCGGCGGCTTCGAGAGCTACCTGCAGGCCCGGGACGACCGCAACGCCCGCTTCGAAGAACTGCGCAAGCGGTGGGACGAGGAGCACGCCAAGCTCAAGGAGCTGGTGAACATGTACAAGAACAAGGCCGCGTTCCGCTCCGACATGGCCAATCGGTACCACGCCGCCCAGACCCGGCTGGAGAAGTTCCTGGAGGCCGGGCCGCCGGAGGCCGTGCCGATCGAACAGAACGTGCAGATGCGGCTCAAGGGCGGGCGGACGGCCAAACGGGCGGTGGTGGCCACCAAGCTGGAGCTGACCGGCCTGATGAAGCCGTTCAGCACCGAGATCTGGTTCGGCGACCGGGTGGGGGTGCTGGGCTCCAACGGTTCCGGCAAGTCCCACTTCCTGCGCCTGCTCGCCGGCGGCGGCACCGACCCGGAGAAAGAGCACCTGCCGGTCTCCGAGGTCCGGATCGCCCACGTGCCGCACGCCGGCACCGTAAAGCTAGGGGCCAGGATCCGTCCCGGCTTCTTTGCCCAGACCCACATCCGCCCCGACCTGCTGGGCCGTTCCCTGGTGGACATCCTGCACCGCGGCGACGACCACCGCTCCGGCCTGGGACGCGAGGCCGCGGCCGCCGTCCTGGACCGCTACGGCTTGGCCCGGCAGGCGGAACAGCTGTACGACTCGCTCTCCGGCGGGCAGCAGGCCCGGCTGCAGATCCTGTTGCTGGAACTTTCGGGCGCCACCCTGCTGCTGCTCGACGAGCCGACCGACAACCTGGACCTGCATTCCGCGGAGGCGTTGGAGCGGGCCATCGACGCGTTCGAGGGCACGGTGCTGGCCGTCACCCACGACCGCTGGTTCGCGCGCAGCTTCGACCGGTTCCTGGTGTTCGGCTCCGACGGCAGGGTCTACGAGAGCGAAACCCCGGTGTGGGACGAGGAACGCGTTGTCCGGGAGCGCTGAACCGCCCGGCGTCGGGGAGAACGTCGAGGAGGGCGAGGCCGCGAAGCGCCGGCCCGGTGCACCGCGCGGCGAGGCAAGACAGCGCCCGGCCG
>NZ_JBNHGF010000250.1:0-4209 GCF_059091005.1 Arthrobacter sp. Y3223164 | reverse complement strand
GCATCATGACGTCGCGCGGATTGCCGTCGTGGCCTGCCGCAACTGCCCGCACCGCCGGGCCCGCCAGCAGTACGTCTCCGACGCTGTCCAGCCGCGCCACCAGTACGCGGCTCATCGCCGGCCCTCCAGCAGCAGCGACACCGCGGCGGTGAGGTCTTCGGCGACCATGGCGGCGGCCTCAACCTCTTCGCGCCGGGTCACCGGGGTCGGTACCAGGACGCCGGTGGCGCCGGCGGCGGCAGCGGCCTCGACGTCGGCCCCGATGTCCCCAACGTAGGCCACCTCCTCGGGAGCGAGCCCGAGCCGGCGGCAGGCCGCAAGGATCATGCCGGGCTGCGGTTTCCGGCAGGGGCATCCGTCGTCCGGGTTGTGCGGGCAGATTTCCCACACGTCAAACGGTCCCAGCAGCTCTTCCACCCGCCGGTTGACGGCGTCGACCTGTTCCCGGCTCAGCAGGCCCCGGCCGATGCCTGATTGATTGGTGAGCACCCCGCAGGGCAGCCCGGCGGTCCGGACCGCGTCGACGGCCGCCCGGGCGCCGGCTACCGGCCGGACCTTCGCGGGGTCCGGGTTGTAGGGCACGTCCGTGACCAGCGTGCCGTCCCGGTCGAACAGGATGGCCCGCAGCGGGTGTGCAGCAGTTGTGCTCATACCAGCACTGTTCCCAGCGCGGCTCCGACCTAAACACTTCTCCTGCTACTACTTTTGTGTCGCCCACTTCCCGCCACGGCAACCGCTGCCGCGGGAGGCGCACGCTGCGGGCATCTGGAAGGATGGGCACAGCCGGAACGAAGGATGGTTGCAGTGGCAGAAGCTGAAGGACTCGAACGGGACGGACGCCCGGAACTGCTGGTGCTCCGGGCGCTCAAACTGGGCGATCTGCTGGTCGCGGTTCCGGCGTTGCGGGCACTGCGCGCGGCCTACCCGGAACACCGGATTGTCTACGCCGCCCAGGCCTGGCTGCGACCCATCCTCGGACTAACGGGCTCGGTAGACGACCTGCTGGCCACCCACGGCCTCGATGTTCCGCTGGCGCTGGCGCCCGGCCGGGTGGACATCGCCGTGAACCTGCACGGCAACGGGCCGGAGAGCCGCGGCCGGCTGGAAGCCCTGCAGCCCGCCGGGCGCATTGGCCACCGCGCCCCCGGGTGGGACGGCCCCGAATGGCCGGAAGGTGCGCACGAACGCGAGCGCTGGACCCGGCTGCTGCAGTGGCACGGAATCGACGCGGATCCGCTCGACTACCGGCTGGACAAACCTGCCGTCCAGAGCCCCTGCCCGGGAGCGACGGTACTCCATGTCGGTGCCGCCTACGGCAGCCGGCTGTGGCCCGCCGAGCGGTTCGCCGCGGTCGCCCGGGAACTGGCAGCCCAGGGACACCGCATCGTGTTCACCGGCAGCGCGGCGGAACGGCCTCGGGCACAGGCCGTGGCCGAACTGGCCGGGCTGGGTCCTGACACCGTCGTCGCGGGGACGCTGCCACTGGCGGAGTTTGCCGCGGCGATCGCCGAGGCCGCGCTCGTCATTTCCGCCGATACCGGTGCCGCCCATCTGGCGTCGGCCTATGCCCGGCCGTCGGTGGTCATTTTCGGCCCGGCACCCGTCAGCGTATGGGGTCCGCCACCCGGACCCCATACGGTCCTGACCGACGAGAGCCTGCGCCTGGGCGACACGTTCTCCGCCGACCCCGACCCTGCCCTACTGGCCGTCGGCCCGGACGACGTCCTGGCCGCCGTCGCACAACTGCCGGTCGCTACGCCGTCCGCATCCGCTGCCGCCCGGGGGTCTGCCGTTCCCCCAGCACCCGGTGCTGGAGCTTGACCAGGATCCTGGCGAGCGCGCGGGACACCTGCATCTGGGTCATGCCGATGCGCTCCCCGATGAGGCGCTGGGATTCTTCCTGGAAGTACCGGTAGAAGAGCAACTGCCGTTCCTGCGGCTCCAGCTCGCGGATGGCGCCGCGAAGCATCAGCAGTTCCTCGGTCCGTTCGGTCCCGCCGTCGGAGGCAGCCAGCGTCTCCGCCAGGCCCTGTCCCTCGGGGGTCCCTTCCAGTGATTCCGGCCGCAGGCTGCCGTGGCAGTTGAGGGCTTCGGCGACCGTTTCCGGGTCTTCGGCGAGCGCGTCGGCCAACTCCTGCAGCCCGGGCTCGCGGCCCAGCCGCTGCGCGAGTTCGGAGGTCATTTTGATCGCCGCCGTCCGCAGGTCCTGAAGGTGGCGCGGCGGGCGGATCATCCACGAGCTGTCCCGAAGATAGCGCTTCAGTTCGCCGTGGACCGTGGGAGCCGCGTAGGCACGGAAATCGGCGCCGTGGTCGGGGTCGAAGCCGCGGACCGCCTTGAGCAGCCCCAGCCGCGCAACCTGGTTCAGGTCATCGAGCTCCCTGCCCGGGCCCGAATAGTTGCGGGCGATCCCCTCGGCAATGCCCAGGTGCCCCAGCACCAACTCCTCTTCCAAGGCGGCGCGCAGGGACCCCTTAGCGCGTCTCGCCCTGCGGAACAAGACCTGTATCTCTTTGTCATCCTTGTCGTTGTATTGCACCAGAGGCCCACTCTCTATCCGGGAAGCGCGGACCAGAAGCGCTTCTCCCCCAAGAGACCATAAGCATGCTGATTATGCAACAGGCGAACGGTGAAAAAATGCCCGAAAGTCTTTTCTTCTCCCGGGAGAAGAAGGTATAAGCAGCCGCCGCTCCGACCGCGCCCCGGGCCACCGGGGGCGGAGGAGAGCGGCAGCAGCCGAAATCATCCAGAGCGGCCGAGCCATGCGGGAACGTCCGTCCCTGACGTGCCCGCGTCGGGTATCAGCCGCTCTCGATGGCAGCGCGGGACCGGAGCGAAACGGGGACGGAAATCACGCCCAGGGCGTGTCGGGTTTCTCCTGCGGTTTGCCGTCGACCACGAGGTCCACCTTCTCGTTGTAGAAGCAGAAGAGATCGCGGATCTTGGGGTTTTCCGGGATCGGGTTCGGGTAGCTCCACACAACGTCGGGGACCAGGCTCTGGCCCACCCGGACCGACCAGTAACGGGCCTCGCCCTTATAGGGGCAGCTCGTGACGGTGCCGCTGGACTCCAGCAGGTCGGTCCGCACGTCCTCGGCCGGCAAGTAGTAGCGGGTGGGCAGGTGGGTTTCGAACAGCAGCAGCGGCCGGATGCTGTCCGCCACTTTCTCGCCGGCGAGGTAGACCTGCACCCGCCGGGAACTGCGCAGGGTATCTACCCGCTTATAGGGATCACGGGCATGGACCAGCACCCGCTCGTCTTCCTCGTACCACTCCAGCTGCCGCCAGGAGAAAGTCACGTGGCCGGCCAGGTCGCTCATCGAGCCGTGCGCTTCCGGATGCTCCCACGCCCCGGCCTCCGCGCGCTTCTTGCCGATGGCCACATCCCAGAGCTGCTGGCCCGCCGGCCCGGGGCGCGCATTGGCCAGCACCCCTGCCGCGACGTCCTCCCGCGGCAGATAGTAGGTCGGCAGACCGTCCCGGCCATACTGGACCATCAGCCTGGCCCGCGTGCTGTCGGCCACCAGGCTTCCACCCAGCCGCACCCGGATCCGCCGTGCAGTGGGTTCCGTGAAGGGTGCATCGAATTCCATGGGGCACACGCTACTCCTCCGCGGCTCCCGTCGGCAGTGCTGAGAGAATGAAGGCCGACCAGCAACACAGGAGGCATGAGTGAGTTCCGACAATCGTCCCGCCAAGTTCTACATCGACAAGCAGACGCCGGCAGCCTATCGCGCGCTCAACGGACTGGCGCTCAAGGTCGGCGAAGCGGCCGAAGCGGCAGGCCTGGACCGGAAGCTGGTGGAACTGCTGAACCTGCGCATCTCGCAGATCAACGGCTGTGCGTACTGCCTGAACATGCACACCCGGCTGGCCCTGGGCGAAGGCGAGACGGCCCAGCGGCTTTCCGTGCTTCCGTCCTGGCGGGACACCGAGGTTTTCACGGACAAGGAACGGGCCGCGCTGGCCCTGGCCGAGGCGCTGACCGAACTGCCGGACCACCACAGCCAGGAGCGCGCCTACTCCGCCGCCCGCGAGGAACTCACCGACGACGAGTTCTCCGCGGTCAGCTGGATCACCGTCGCGATGAACGCCTTCAACCGGGTCTCCATCGTCAGCAAGCACCCGGTCCGCCCGCAGTAGGCAACCGGGGCCGGGCAGGCCGCCCCCGTGCCAGGGCGGCAGGGCAGCGCACGACGGCGGTGGCTGC
>NZ_JBNHGF010000249.1:0-4219 GCF_059091005.1 Arthrobacter sp. Y3223164 | reverse complement strand
GCCGCTGCTCTCCGCCGCGGACCTGGCCGAGGCGCGAGCGGTCAACGCCGAGCTGCGCCGCTGCCTGGAAGACTTCGATCCGCGCCGCTTCACCCAGCTCAACGACCGGTTCCACGCCGGGTTGTACGAACGCTGCCCCAACCCGCACATCCTGGACCTGGTGCACCGCGGCTGGAACCGGCTCAACGCCATGCGGGCCTCCAGCTTCAGCCACATCCCCGGCCGTGCCCGCTCCTCCGTCGAGGAACACGAGCAACTGCTGGATCTGATCGACGCCGGTGCCAGCGCCGGCGAAGTGGAGAAGGCGGCCCGGGCACACCGGACCAACACGCTCAACGCCTACCTGGCCGCGGACGGCTTGCCGCCCTCGCCCCTGTAGGCCGCGACCGCTGCCGACGGCGACACCCCGCCGTCGTGAGCGGCCAAGCACCGCACACAGCCCAGACCTCACCGACTACCGACCAATCAACCCCCATGGAAAGGAACATCATGGCCGAGCACTTTGTCCCGGACAACCTGCCCACCCACCTGCAGCACTACATCGGCGGCAAGCTTGTCGACTCCATCGACGGCGACACCTTCGACGTGCTGGACCCGGTCACCAACAAGCCGTACATCAAGGCTGCCTCCGGCAAGGTAGCCGACGTTGCCGCGGCCGTTGCCGCCGCCAAGGACGCCTTCGAGAACGGCCCCTGGCCCACCATGCTGCCGCGCCAGCGCTCCCGCGTGCTGCACAAGGTCGCCGACATCGTCGAGTCCCGCGGCCAGGAACTGGCTGAGATGGAGTGCTTCGACACCGGGCTGCCCATCAAGCAGGCCCTGGGGCAGGCCCAGCGCGCGGCGGAGAACTTCCGTTTCTTCGCCGACCTCATCGTCGCCCAGCACGACGACGCCTTCAAGGTTCCCGGCCGCCAGGCCAACTACGTCAACCGCAAGCCGATCGGCGTCGCGGGCCTGATCACGCCGTGGAACACCCCGTTCATGCTGGAGTCCTGGAAGCTGGGTCCGGCGCTGGCCACCGGCAACACCGTGGTCCTGAAGCCAGCCGAGTTCACCCCGCTCTCCGCGTCCCTGTGGCCGGGAATCTTCGAAGAGGCCGGCCTGCCCGAGGGCGTCTTCAACATCGTCCACGGCTACGGCGAGGAAGGCTACGCCGGGGACTCCCTGGTCAAGCACCCGGACGTCCCGCTGATCTCCTTCACGGGCGAATCCCGCACGGGCCAGATCATCTTCGCGAACGCGGCGCCGTACCTGAAGGGCCTCTCCATGGAGCTGGGCGGCAAGTCCCCCGCCGTCGTCTTCGAGGATGCCGATCTGGAGGCGGCCATCGACGCAACGATCTTCGGCGTCTTCTCGCTCAACGGCGAACGCTGCACCGCGGGCTCGCGCATCCTGGTCCAGCGGAGCATCTACGACGAATTCGTCGAGCGCTACTCCGCCCAGGCAAAGCGGGTCAAGGTCGGACTCCCCCACGAGGAGACGACGGAGGTCGGCGCCCTGGTCCACCCGGAGCACTTCGAGAAGGTCATGTCCTACGTGGAGATCGGCAAGCAGGAGGCCCGCCTGACCGCCGGCGGCGGCCGTCCCGCGGAGTTCCCGGAGGGCAACTTCATCCAGCCGACCGTCTTCGCCGACGTGGCACCGGACGCCCGGATCTTCCAGGAGGAGATCTTCGGTCCGGTCGTGGCCATCACCCCGTTTGATACGGACGAGGAGGCCCTCGAACTGGCCAACAACACCAAGTACGGACTGGCCGCCTACATCTGGACGAACGACCTGAAGCGGTCCCACAACTTCGCCCAGAATGTCGAGGCCGGGATGGTGTGGCTGAACTCCAACAACGTCCGCGACCTGCGCACCCCGTTCGGCGGCGTTAAGGCGTCCGGCCTGGGCCACGAGGGCGGCTACCGTTCCATCGACTTCTACACCGACCAGCAGGCCGTGCACATCAACCTCGGCGAGGTGCACAACCCGGTCTTCGGCAAGGCCGAAGACGCCGCCGCCATTCCGGACGCCTGACACCTACCCCTACCGCTCGAAGGAGAGAATTATGAGCAACGAAATCCCCAAGCCCTCGGTTCCGGCCCCGGACATCCTGCGCTGCGCCTACATGGAGATTGTGGTCACCGACCTGGCCAAGTCCCGCGCCTTCTACGTGGACCTGCTGGGCCTGCACGTGACCCACGAAGACGACGAGGCGATCTACCTGCGCTCGTTCGAAGAGTTCATCCACCACAACCTGGTGTTGCGCAAGGGCCCGATCGCCGCGGTGGCGGCCTTCGCCTACCGCGTGCGGTCCCCGGAGGACGTGGACCGCGCCGAGGCCTACTACCAAAAGCTCGGCTGCCGCACCGAGCGCCGCAAGGAAGGCTTCGTCAAGGGCATCGGCGACTCCGTCCGCGTGGAGGACCCGCTGGGCTTCCCGTACGAGTTCTTCCATGAGGTGGACCACGTGGAGCGCCTGCACATGCGCTACGACCTCTACTCGGCCGGCGAGCTGGTGCGCCTGGACCACTTCAACCAGGTCACCCCGGACGTCCCGCGCGGCCGCAAGTACCTGGAGGACCTGGGCTTCCGCGTCACCGAGGACATCAAGGACTCCGACGGCGTGACCTACGCGGCCTGGATGCACCGCAAGGGCACGGTGCACGACACCGCCCTGACCGGCGGCAACGGTCCGCGGATGCACCACGTCGCCTTCTCCACCCACGAGAAGCACAACATCATCCAGATCTGCGACAAGATGGGCGCCCTGCGCATGTCCGACCGGATCGAACGCGGTCCCGGCCGCCACGGCGTGTCCAACGCCTTCTACCTGTACATCCTGGATCCTGATGGCCACCGCGTGGAGATCTACACCCAGGACTACTACACCGGCGACCCGGACAACCCCGTCATCACCTGGGATGTCCACGACAACCAGCGCCGCGACTGGTGGGGCAACCCGGTGGTCCCGTCCTGGTACACCGAGGCGTCCCTGGTGCTCGACCTCGACGGCAACCCGCAGGAGGTCATCGAGCGCACCGACAACTCGGAGATGGAGGTGACCATCGGCGCCGACGGGTTCTCCTTCACCCGGGCGGACGACGAGGACGGCACCTTCCGCGGCCAGGCGTCGAAGGGCTTTAAGATCGGCAACCAGGTCTAGTCCCGGTCTTCGACCGCATGACGACGCCGCTGGGCGGCTTCCGCAGGGAAGCCGCCCAGCGGCGTCTGTGGCCTTGCCCGCCCCGCCGCCGGATGCCACACTGGCACCTACACGCGGTGCCGGCGCCCGGCCGACGGGGCGGTTTCGGGTCCCGACCGTTCTAGGGGATGGGGGAAACGGTGTGAATATTCTGCGCACGGTCGTTGCACGGATAGAACGAACCGAGGCTCTGGACAGGGTCGCCGAACCGGTGGCAGGGCTGGTGGGCAGGATGGTCAGACCCCGGCCGATCCGGAACGTCCTCAGCGGCAGCTTCGTGGGCCACCCGCTGCATCCGCTGCTGACCGACTTTCCCATCGGTGCCTGGTCCATGTCCACGCTGCTGGACACGGTGGGCGGCCGCCGTGCCGAGCCCGCTGCCGACCTCCTGGTCGCCGCCGGAATTCTCTCGGCCGTACCCACGGCGTGGGCCGGGCTCAACGACTGGTCGGACACGCAGGGCGAGGACCGCCGGCTCGGCATCGTGCACGCCGCATCAAACTCGGCGGCGTTGGTGTGCTTCGCCGCTTCCTTCCTGGCCCGCCGCGGCGAGCGCCGGGGGCTTGCCAAGGTGCTCGCGCTGGGCGGCTTCGGGCTGGTGATGTCCGGCGGCTACCTGGGCGGCCACCTGAGCTACGCGCGCGGCGTCAACGTCAACCACACCGCGTGGCGGAAAGGTCCCGTTGAGTGGACCCCCGTCCTGGCGGAGAGCGAACTGGCCGAGGGCCGGCCGCAGCTGGCGCACGCCGGCGACGTGTCGCTGGTCCTGTTTCGCAGCGATGGCACCGTCCGGGCGCTGGACAGCGTCTGCAGCCACATGGGCGGGCCGCTGGCAGAAGGACAGGTCGACGACGGGTGCATCACCTGCCCCTGGCACGGCAGCCGCTTCCGCCTGGCGGACGGCAGCATCGTCAGGGGCCCGGCCAGCTCCGAGCAGCCAGCCTACGAAACACGCGTCCGCGAGGGGCAGGTCGAGGTCCGGCTGAGCTGACCGGCTCAGCCCCGCCGCGGCCTGGAACTGCGGGAGGCGCG
>NZ_JBNHGF010000248.1:0-4225 GCF_059091005.1 Arthrobacter sp. Y3223164 | reverse complement strand
CAGCACCGGCAGCCGCCGCGAAGGCTCCGGCGGACGCCGCGGCCTCGGCCAAGCGCGGCACCGTCGAGAAGGCACCGCGGATCCGCCAGGTGATCGCCCGCCGGATGCGCGAATCGCTGGACGCTTCCACCCAGCTCACCCAGGTCCACGAGGTCGACATGACCAAGGTGGCCAAGCTGCGCGAGCGTGCCAAGAAGTCCTTCCAGGAGCAAAACGGCGTCAAGCTGACGTACCTGCCCTTCATCGCCAAGGCCGTCGCGGAGGCGCTCAAGCAGCATCCGAAGCTGAACGCCGAGTACGACGAGGAAAAGCAGGAGATCACCTACCACAACGCAGAGCACCTGGCGATTGCGGTGGATACCGACAAGGGCCTGCTGGTCCCGGTGATCAATGACGCCGGCAGCCTGAACCTGGCCGGCCTGGCGGGCAAGATCGCCGATGTTGCCGCCCGTACCCGCAGCAACAAGATCGCTCCCGACGAGCTCTCCGGCGGTACCTTCTCGATCACCAACATCGGCAGCGTCGGCGCCCTGTTCGACACTCCGATCATCAACCAGCCGCAGGTGGGAATCCTCGGTACCGGCGCCATCGTCAAGCGGCCCATGGTTGTCCAGGATGAGAACGGCGACGATTCGATCGCCATCCGCTGGATGATGTATCTGTCCCTGACCTACGACCACCGTTTGGTCGACGGCGCGGATGCCGGCCGTTTCCTGCAGACGCTGCGGGCGCGTCTGGAAGCCGGACAGTTCGAGGCGGACCTGGGCCTCTAGCCCGGCCTGCCCCGCGCGACGCACGGATGAGCGGCGGGCTGCGTTCCCAGTGGACGCAGCCCGCCGCTGTGCTTTGTCCCCTCGGCCCGCCAGCCGCTACTACGTCAGGTAGAAATACCCGTCCCGCCGCGGCATGGCGCGGATCTGCGTGCCTCCCCGGCCGATAAGCTGGGCCCATGGACATCCTTTACAGCATTTTCGTCTTCCTGCACATCGTCGGTGCCGCCATGATCGTCGGCATCTGGATAGGCAACATGAAGAAGCCCACCGTCCACCCCCGCCAGTTCGACGGCGCAGCCCTCCAGCTGATTACCGGCGTCATCATGATGGGCCTGATTCCGGCCCTGGACATGGACGCCGACTACGTGAAGCTGACCATCAAGCTGGTCATCGGGCTCGTCGTGGGCGTCCTCGCGTTCATCGGCCGCCGCAAGTACAAGGCCGGCGAACCGATTTCCACCGGCCTGGCCCACTCGGTGGGCGGCCTGGCGCTGCTGAACGTCGCCATCGCGACCTTGTGGAACTGACTTTCCAAAGCTCCTGACGCTGCGGCCGGTCCCGGGCTCCGGGGCCGGCCGCTGTGGCTTAACCCGGTGCCGCCCGGACAGTCCGCGGCAACTCCCCTAGTATGAAAAGGACGGCGCCGGCCGCCCGCGGCCGGGCCGGCATGGAACTCATCCGAGATCGACCAAGGAGGACATATGGCTACAACACGTTCTGCCAGCACCGAGTGGAACGGCGACCTGTTTAGCGGCGCCGGCCAGACTACGTTCGAAACGTCCGGGATCGGCACTTACGATGTCACTTGGAAGGCACGTGCGGACCAGTCCGAGGGAAAGACCAGCCCCGAAGAACTGCTGGCTGCCGCCCACGCCACCTGCTACTCCATGCAGTTCAGCAACATGCTCAAGGAAAACGGGACCACAGCCGAGAGCATTAAAACCTCGGCGGCCGTGGATTTCGTGCCGGGCACCGGCATCACCGAGATTCGCCTGACCGTAAACGCGACCGTGCCCGGGATCAGCGAGGACGACTTCCAGCGCCTGGCCTCCGGCGCCAAGGACACCTGTCCTGTCTCCGGCGCCCTGGCCTCCGTCCCGAGCATCACGATTGATGCCACCCTGGCCGGCTAATCCCGAACAGACCGAAGAACCCCGGCGCATCTTGGATGCGCCGGGGTTCTTCCGTTCACGCCCGGTGCGCCCAGGCGAAGGTCAACGCACATCCTGCGGACGCGGCGGCAGCGGTCCGGGGCGCAGCACGGGATAACCGGCCCGCGCCGGCGGCTGGTCGGTCGGCAGCTCGCCCAGCATCTCCTTGAGGATGCCGACGCTGTGCTCCAGCTGCGGGTCCTCCCCCGCCCCGTACGCGTGCGGCGGGAACGGCACCTCGATGTCCGGGTCCACCCCGTAGTTCTCCACGCCCCAGCCCACGCCCTGGGTGAACCAGAACGCGTACCGCGGCTGCGTGACGCCGGTTCCGTCGGCCAGCGAGAACTTCGCGTCGATGCCGACCACCCCGCCCCACGTCCGGGTCCCGACTACGGGACCAATCCCGCGCAGCTTGCTCACCTGGGTGATGATGTCGCCGTCGGACCCGGCGTATTCATCGGTGAGGACGACGACTGGGCCCCGGGGCGCGTGGGCCGGGTACGTGCCCGGCTGCTCGCCGCGGGCGAGGTTCCAGGCGGTGACCTTGCGGCCGATCAACTCGGCAACCAGCTGGGAGGTATGGCCGCCGCGGTTGCGCCGTACGTCGATGACGAGCGCGTCCTTGGCGGTCTCCACATCCAGGTCGCGGTGGAGTTGTGCCCAGCCGCGCGCCACCATGTCCGGGATATGGAGGTATCCGAAGCGTCCGTTCGATGCCTCGCGGACATTGCGGCGGTTCCCCGAGACCCAGTTCTGGTACCGGAGCCGCTCTTCGTCGCGGATGGGGATCACCGCGATTCGCCGCTGCAGGCCGGCTTCCGGGCTGCCCGCCCCGTTGACGATGGTCAGTTCGACCGTCTTGCCGGCCGCGCCGGCCAGCAGCGGCGCAGGGCCTGCCAGCGGGTCCACGGGGATGCCGTCCACCGCCGCGATCACGTCCCCCGGGTCGACGGCTGCGCCCGGAGCAGTCAGCGGAGACAGCGCCAGCGGATCCGACGATTCTCCGGCGAGGATCTTCTGCACGGTCCAGCCCGCCTCGGTCCGTGCCAGGTCGGCGCCGAGCCGTCCCTGTTTGCCGGAGCCGGGCTCCGCGACCGGCGGGGGCGAAACGTAGGCGTGCGAGGTGCCGAGTTCGCCGTGCAGCTCCCAGAGCAGGTCCACCAGGTCGTCGTGGGATCCAAGCCGCTCGACCAGGGGCCGGTAACGGTCGTAGACGCCTTGCCAGTCCAGCCCGGCCAGGTCCTCGGCCCAGTAGAAGTCGCGCTGCAGCCGCCAGGCCTCGTCGAACGCCTGGCCCCAGACCTTGAGCGGTTCGAGGGTGACCCGGATCCGGCCCAGGTCGACCTGCACGCTCTCGGGCGAGTCGTCGTCGACCTTCCCGGCGGCCGGCACGGCCTTGACCTGCGCCTTGTGCACGTACACGATCCGCTTGCGGTCCTGGGACACCTCGTAGGAGTCCAGCGCCGGCACCAGCACGGAAACCTCCCGGCGGGAGAGGTCGAACCGCTCCAGCCGCTGGGACTGCTCCGGCTCTTCCGCCGACGCGCGGCCTTCTCCGGTGACGCCGGCGGGGTCGCTGGCCAGCCACAGCAGGGCTCCGTCTACCGCGCTGAGGTCGGTGTAGCGGCCCTGCCGGACCGGGACCGGGATGATCCGCTCTCCCAGCCGTTCGGCGTCCACCACCATGTCGGCGACGGCGGGCGTGGCCTGGTCCTCCCCGTTCGGGGATCCGTCGTGATCCTTCCCGGCCGACGGCGGCGCGTCCGGCAGCGTGCCGTGCACCGACGGACCGAACGGCGAAGACGTGGCGGCGGCCAGGGCCACCAGGAACGGCTTGGTCGATTCGGGAAAACCCAGGTCGAAGCTGTGGGTGGAATAGACCGGATCGAAGCTCCGTTCGGAGAGGAACGCGGCGAACTTGCCGTCCGGGGTGAACGCCGGACCATGGTCGCGGAAGCGTCCGTCGGTCACGTCGACGATCCCGCCGGTGCCGTCGGCCCGGGCCAGCCGGAGACGCGTGCGGGTGCCCTCCGCTGTCACGGGCTCGGCCCACAGGATCCAGCGGGAATCCGGCGAGAAGACCAGCTCGCTGATCGCCCCGTGGTCGGTTTCGGAGAGCCGGCGGAGCTGCGCGCTTTCGGCGTCCAGGACCAGTACCTGGCCGTATTCGGTGGCCACTGCCGCCAGCTTGCCGTCCGGACTGGCGGCAAGCGCGCTCACCCGGTCCGGGCCGGGCAGCTCCACGCGGCGCAATTGCTGCGGCTCCAGCGCCTCAGCCGAACGGGCGTCCGGTTCCCGGCC
>NZ_JBNHGF010000247.1:0-4225 GCF_059091005.1 Arthrobacter sp. Y3223164 | reverse complement strand
GCGTCGCGGCTGCCCGGGCGGGCGCACCTGGTGGGCTTCTCGCTGGGCGCTCTGGTCGCGCAACATTTGGCCCGGTTCCGGCCCGAGCTCGTGGTTACCCTGACCAGTGTCAGCTCGGTGTGCCGGCGCACTCCGCAGGAGGCTGCATCGGTCGCGTCCCGGCTGGACAGCGCTGCGGCGGACTTTCCAGGCAGCGTCGAGGCCTCTATGGAGCGCTGGTTCCCGGCCGGTTCGGGGATCGACGCCGCCACAGTGGACGGCATTCGCCGGACCCTGCTGGCCAACGACCAGCAGTCGTACCTGCACGCGTACAGGGTCTTCGCTACCGAGGACGCCGAGATCGGCGCGGAACTCGGTGCCATTGTCGTGCCGTCGCTGGCCGTCACCGGGGACCAAGACCCCGGCTCGACCCCGGAGATGACCCGCCGTTTGGGCGAGGCCATCCCGGGGGCGCGCACCGCCGTCGTGCCCGGGGCCCGCCACATGCTCCCGGTGCAGCGCCCGGCCGAATTGGCGCGCCTCATCACCGACTTCATCAACGAATCGAGTCACGATACCCATGACTAGGAACTACAACCACTTCATCGACGGCCGCTGGAGCGCCCCCGCCGACGGCGCCTACTTCGAGAGCACCAACCCCGCCACGCTCGAGGTCCTCTACTCCGCCGCCCGCGGCAGCAAGGCCGACGTCGACCGCGCGGTCGCTGCTGCACGGGCTGCCTTCGAGAACCCGCTCTGGCGCGACCTGAGCCAGACCAAACGCGGGCACCTGCTGCGGCGGCTTGGCGACCTGGTGGGTGAGAACGCCGAGGAACTGGCACGGATGGAGACCGAGGACAACGGCAAGCTGCTGCGCGAGATGCGCGGGCAGCTGGCCACGTTGCCGGAGTACTTCTATTACTACGCCGGCCTGGCGGACAAGGTGCAGGGCAGCCAGATTCCCACCACCAACCCGGCGATCCTCAACTACACGCAGCGCGAACCGCTGGGCGTGGTCGGTGCCATCACGCCGTGGAACTCCCCGTTGACCCTGACGACGTCGAAGCTCGCCCCGGCGCTGGCGGCCGGCAACACGATCGTCATCAAGCCCTCCGAGTACACCTCGCGGACCGTCCTGCGGCTGGCCGAGCTG
The DNA here is from genome assembly GCF_059091005.1 of Arthrobacter sp. Y3223164. Taxonomy (NCBI): domain Bacteria; kingdom Bacillati; phylum Actinomycetota; class Actinomycetes; order Micrococcales; family Micrococcaceae; genus Arthrobacter; species Arthrobacter sp. Y3223164. Next base: position 3,093 of record NZ_JBNHGF010000247.1, on the reverse strand, counting down.
GCCGCCGAGGCCGGTTTCCCCGACGGCGTGGTCAACGTAGTCACCGGCATGGGTGCTGAAGCCGGCGCCGCACTGGTGGACCATCCCGGGATCGCCAAGATCTCCTTTACCGGGTCCACCGCCACCGGCTCGGCGATCGCCGCGTCCGCCGCGTCCCGGTTCATCGGCACCACCCTGGAGCTCGGCGGCAAGAGCCCCAACATCGTGTTCGAGGACGCCAACGTGGCCAATGCGGCCATGGGCGTGGTGGCCGGGATTTTTGCCGCGGCCGGCCAGACCTGCATCGCGGGCAGCCGGGTCTTTGCGCACCGTTCCATCTATGACGAGCTGCTGGAACGGGTGGCCGAGCGGGCCGGGAGCATCGTGATCGGCGACCCGCTGCAGGACAGCACTGAACTGGGACCGCTGGCGTTTGCCGCGCAGCAGGAGAAGGTGGGCTCCTACGTGGAGCTGGGCGTCTCCGAGGGCGCCACTGTCTTGACTGGTGGCGGGCGGCCGGACGTCGAGCTGCCCGGCTACTTCTACGCACCCACGGTGCTCACCGACGTCGACAATTCCATGCGGGTGGTCCGCGAGGAGATTTTCGGCCCGGTGGCGGCGATCATGCCGTTCGAGACCGAAGAAGAAGTGCTGCAACTGGCCAACGACACCCAGTACGGGCTCGCGGCCGGTGTCTGGACGCAGAACCTGGCCCGAGCCCATCGGATGAGCCGGCGGCTGGAGGCCGGAACGGTCTGGGTCAACACGTATCGCGCGATGTCGCCCATGTCGCCGCGGCAGGGTTTCAAGAACAGCGGGGTGGGCATCGAGCACGGCATGGAGTCCATGCATGAGTACACGCGGCTGAAGAGCGTTTGGATCAACACCGACGAGGGCCCGGTGGCGGACCCGTTCGTGATGCGAAGCTAGGAGGACGACATGCCGTTGATTGACGTATCGATTGCCGAGGGTCGTACGCCGCAGCAACTGCGGGACCTCGTGAGCGCCCTGCACCGCGCCGCGGAAGAATCCGTGGGCGCGCTGCCGCAGAACACCACCGTGATCATCCGGGAGGTCCCGACCACCCATTGGTCGAAGGCCGACCAAACCATCGCCGAGCGCCAGCAGGCCGCCACGGCACCCGTCACGGAAGGAAACCCCGCCTGATGTTTGTGGACGTGGACCGGGAGGACGGCGCCGCCGTCAAGGATCCGGAGAACCTGCGCGAACTCGCCGTGCGCGCCGATGGCTTAGGCGAACAGGAGGTTGCCCAGACGCTGGCAGCGGCCGGGTTGGGCACCGTGGACGCAGGCTATGCCTGGCTGGACGTGGCGCAGCTGCGGGCCAGCGGCGCCGCCCAACCTCCGTCGTGGGCCAAGGAGTTCGACGGCATGATCGGCTTTGCGCAGAGCCGCGGCTGGCTCAGCGACGACGGCCACAGCGTCCGCGCGCACGTCGACTACGGCAGATAAGGTTCCGGGCGGGGCGTAGAATTGACTGGCCGCTTTTTTGACCGGCCGTCTCCCTCCAGCAAGGTTGTTTCTCCCATGCCGCAATTCGCGTCCGCGCTCGCGCGTGGCCTGACTGTCCGCCACATCCGTTTCATGGCCCTCGGCTCCGCGATCGGCACCGGCCTGTTCTACGGCTCGGCCGCCGCGATCCAGGCCGCCGGCCCAGCCGTGCTGCTGGCCTATGCCATCGGCGGCGCCGCGGTCTTCCTGGTCATGCGGGCGCTGGGCGAGATGGCGGTGCGGCACCCGGTCTCCGGGTCGTTCGGCCAGTACGCCAGCCGCTACTTGGGCCCGTTCGCGGGGTTCATCACCGGTTGGACGTTCGCGTTCGAGATGGCCATCGTGGCGATCGCGGACGTGACGGCGTTCGGCATCTACATGGGTTTCTGGTTCCCCGAGGTGCCGCGCTGGATCTGGATCCTCGCCGTCGTGTTCTTCATCGCCGCCCTGAACCTGGTCAAGGTCAAGGTGTTCGGCGAGACCGAATTCTGGCTGTCGCTGGTCAAGGTCGCAGCGATCATCGCCATGATTGTCGGCGGCGCCGCGATCATCATCTTCGGCTTCGGGCTGCCGGACGGGGCCAACCCGGGACTGGAGACCATGCTCGGGTCCGGCGGCTTCTTCGCCAACGGGTTCTGGGGGCTGCTGGCCTCCTTCTCCATCGTGATGTTTGCGTTCGGCGGAATCGAGACCATCGGGATCACGGCCGGCGAAGCGGAGAACCCGAAGAAGGCGATCCCGGGCGCGATCAACACGGTGCCGGTGCGGATCCTGCTCTTCTACGTCTGCACCCTGGCCGTGCTGATGATGATCTCGCCGTGGGACCGGATCGACGGCTCCACCAGCCCGTTCGTGCAGATCTTCGACATGCTGGGCATCCCGGCGGCCGCGCACATCCTCAACGCCGTGGTGATCACCGCCGCCATTTCCGCCATCAACTCCGACACGTTCGGCGCCGGGCGGATGATGTACGGGCTGGCCGAGCAGGGCCACGCGCCGAAGGCCTTCGCGAAGATCTCCCGGCACGGGGTGCCGTGGATGACGGTGGCGACGATGGCCGCGGTGCTGCTGGCCGGCGTCGTGCTCAATGCGCTCCTGCCGGAGTCCCTGTTCCTGATCGTTGCGTCGATCGCGACATTCGCCACGGTGTGGGTCTGGTTGATGATCCTGCTCTCCCACATCGCGATGAAGCGGGAGATTGCGCGGAAGGGGCTGCCGGCGTCGGAATTCCCGGTGCCGTTCTGGCCTGTGGCGTCCTACCTGGCGCTGGCGTTCATGGTCTTCATCGTGGTGCTGCTGGGTATCATGCCGGACACTCGTGTGGCGCTGCTGGTGGGCTGCGCGTGGATCGCCCTGCTGTTCGTGGCCTACCGCTTCGGCATCAAGGGCGCCGGGCGGCGCCGCGCGGAGCTGGTGGACGAGACTGGCGTGGACGTGGCGGCGGAGGCCTCCCCCGGCACAGGCGGAGCAGTAGTCCGGACGCCGGCGGAGCAGTAGTTTAGGCCCCTAGCCCTGCGCTTACCGACGCTCAGTCGATCTGGGTCCCGCGGGCCACTGCCCCGCGCCGGATGAGCCGCACGGCCTCGCGGCACGTGCCGGCCGT
>NZ_JBNHGF010000246.1:0-4227 GCF_059091005.1 Arthrobacter sp. Y3223164 | reverse complement strand
GGCCGCCGCCGTCGCACAGGGCGCCCGGGAGGCACTGGCCTGGCTGGACGTCTCGGTGGACCTCGCCGAGCGGGAACGGGACGAGGCCGAAGAGGTGCGCGCGGCGTGGGAGGCGGAGCTGTCCACGGTCCGCTCGTCGACCGACGCGCTCGCCGCCGAACTGCGCGAACTGACGGACACGGTGCACCGCGACGAGCTGGCACGGGCCCAGCAGCGGCTGAAGATCGAGGCCCTGCAGACCCGGTCCATCGAGGAGCTGGGCCTGACCCCCGACCACCTGATCGCCGAATACGGGCCGGACCAGCCGGTGCCGGTCGCCACCGCGGCGTCGAACGACAAGTGGGCCGCCCTGCGGGCGCCGGTGGACGAGGACGGCAACGCCGTCGCCGAGGGTGTCCCGTTCGTACGCGAGGAGCAGCAGAAGCGGCTCAAGAAAGCGGAGCGCGACCTGGCCGCGCTGGGCAAGGTCAACCCGCTGGCGCTCGAGGAGTTCGCGGCGCTGGAGGAACGCCACCAGTTCCTGAGCACCCAGCTGGAGGACCTCAAGGCCACGCGCAAGGACCTGCTGGAGATCATCAAGGAAGTCGACGAGCGGGTGGAACAGGTCTTCACCGAGGCCTACCGCGACACCGCCGTGCAGTTCGAGCGCGTGTTCGGCCGGCTTTTCCCGGGCGGCGAGGGCCGGCTGGTGCTGACTGACCCGGAGGACATGCTCACCACGGGCATCGACGTGGAAGCCCGGCCCGCCGGCAAGAAAATCAAGCGCCTGTCCCTGCTCTCCGGCGGCGAGCGCTCGCTGACCGCGGTGGCCCTGCTGGTGGCGATCTTCAAGGCCCGGCCGTCCCCGTTCTATGTGATGGACGAGGTGGAAGCGGCGCTGGACGACACCAACCTGGGCCGGCTGATCACCATTTTCGAGGAGCTGCGCGAATCCAGCCAGCTGATCGTCATCACCCACCAGAAGCGCACCATGGAAGTGGCCGACGCGCTGTACGGTGTAACGATGCGCGGCGACGGCGTCACCACCGTCATCTCGCAGCGGCTGGAACATGCAAAGGCCCTGGTCGACTGAGCAGAAAGGCAGGCGAATTGGCGGGAATACCGGGCGAGACAGCCCAGTTGCTGACCATCGACGGATGCGAGGTCCGTATCCGGACCGTCGGCTCCGGGCCCACGGACTTCGTGCTGGTACACGGCATCGGCGTCTCCGGACGTTACTTCGAACCCCTCGCGGCTGAACTGACCCGGCACGGAACGGTACATCTGGTCGATCTTCCCGGCCACGGCGGAACCGCCAAACCCGACCGGGCACTTTCGCTGGTGGACTTCGCCGGGCTGGTCGAGGCGGCCATGGACCGGCTGGACATCGGCCCCGCCGTCCTGGTGGGCCACTCAATGGGCTGCCAGATCGTCGTCGAAATGGCGCTGCACCACCCGGACACCGCCGCCGCGCTGGTGCTGCTGGCGCCGACGGCGAACCGCCGCGAGCGCACGGCCTGGCAGCACGGCCTCCGGCTGCTTCAGGACGGGTTCCGGGAACCGCTGACCGTGGACATGATCGAGGCCACCGACTACCTTCGTTGCGGGCCGCGCTGGTTCCTGAAGACACTGCCGGCCATGCTCGACCAAAAGCTGGAGCAGCGGATCGCCGGGGTGCAGGTGCCGGTGCGCATCGTCCGCGGCGACCGGGACCCGATCGTGCCGCTGGACTGGTGCCGCGAACTGGCCGCTGCCTGCCCGGGCACGATCGTGGACAGCATCCCGGGCGAGGCGCACGTGATGATGTTCCGTTCGCCCGGCCCGGTGGCCCGCCTGTGCCTGGCCACGGCCGGCTTCGACGATGCTGCCGTCATAGACCGGCAATGAACCGTCTGCTCCCTCGACTGCGGCTGGGCCGGGCCTGGCTGCTGGACTACGCCTACATCGGCCGCCGGCAGGTCCGCGGACTCTTCGACCGGACCGGCCCGGCGCGGTACCGGGAGGCCGGAACCCGCGCGGCGGACCCCGTCGTCGTACTTCCGGGCATCTACGAGTCCTGGAAGTTCATGCGCCCGCTGATCGAGCACGTCCACGGGCGCGGGCATCCGGTGCACGTGATCGAGCCGCTGGGCTTCAACGTGGGCAGCGTCGAGCGGATGGCCGGGCTGGTCGCCGACTACCTGCGCGGCCAGGACCTGGACAACGTGACCATCATCGCGCACAGCAAGGGCGGACTGATCGGCAAATACGTGATGACGGGCGCGGAGTCCGGGGCGCGGGTGAAGCGCATGGTGGCGATCGGAACGCCGTTTTCCGGCTCCCGCTACGCGTCCTTCGCGGTGACGCCGATGGTCCGGGCGTTCGCGCCGAACAACCGCGTCCTGCGGCGACTGCTGGCCAACCTGGCTGTCAACCACCGGATCGTGTCCGTCTACAGCGCCTTCGACCCGCACATTCCCGGCGGCTGCCGGCTCGAGGGCGCAACCAACATCCGGCTCGAGACCAGCGGGCACTTCACGATCATTGCCGAGGACCGCGTCCGGGAGATCATCGACCGGGTGTTGGACGGCGCGACGCCGGAATGACCGGCCCGATGCAAGCTGCGGCGCCTAGTCGCCAGCGGAGGGCGGAGCGGTGACGACGGAAGCCTTGATATACGGCTTCCGATCCCATGGGGCAAGAACCGCGTCGTCCGGGCCGGTGCCGGTTTCGTCGTCCAGATACGGAAGATTGAGGACCGTATGGAGGATCCCGGTGATTCGAATTGGCTCTCCCGGCGACAGGTCGTCGAGGTCGGTGTCGTAAATGATCAGCAGCGGTTCAACGGCGGGGTCCGCCGGGTCTGCGATGGTGAAGGCTTCGGGCGCGACCACTTCTTCCACCGCCCCGGTCACAGTGACCGACTTTCCCTCGAGCGAGTCCAGCGTGTTGACGAAGCCGCGGTCGTAAGGCCCCTCATAGTCCGGCGCGCTGCAGCCGGCCAGTCCCAGGCCCAGCAGTGTGAGCAACGCGACGGCGGCAACGCGGGCTTTGCATGCTGCGGGAGTGGAGGCAGGCACTTCTTCTCTTCCTTTCAGCCCGTCGGCTCCCCGGGCCATCTGTCCGTGCACACCGGTGCTCCGGTGTGCCGGGACTTATCCGGTGCCGGAAGATTGCCGCGGGGACCGGCTCCGAGCCACCCTAACGGGAACCACGGGCGGACCGCTACCGCCCGAGCGCCCATTGTCCGTGCCCCGGTTGGGCGTTAGTGTCGAAACCAGAATCGACCCCTCCCGGGCTGCAGGCAAACGGCCGGGCGAAGCGCAGGTGCGCACGCCCGGGGCCAGGAGGCTGGGAGTGTGGTCGGCTACCGATGTGAGCGGGCAGCCGCCCAGCCGTGACGGCTGCCCCGGGGCAACAAAAAAGGAGGCAACATGGCTGGATCGTTCGAGGGAGGCACGCGATGGGCTCCGTAGTTATTTTCGCTCCCTCGCCCGTGCTCACCGTGACGGTGGAGGACGTCGAGGGCACCGCCGATATCCACCTGCACGCCGGTGGCCAGGGCGTCTGGCAGGCGCGGATGCTGACCGCACTCGGCGCGTCCGTCACGATGTGCGCGGCGTTCTCGGGCGAAGCCGGCGGCGTGATCCGGCATCTGATCGCCGACGAGGGGGTCAAGGTCCTCCCGGTAAAGGGCGAGGGCAGCAGCGCGGCGTACGTCCATGACCGGCGCGGCGGCGACCGGGAGGTCATCGCCGAGAGCCCCGGGGAAAAACTGACGCGGCATGAGCTCGACGAACTTTACGGCCTGACCCTGCAGGCCGGGATCGAGGCGGGCACGGCGATCCTCAGCGGCGCGGTCCGCGAAGACGCCGTACCGCACGACGTCTACCGGAGGCTTGCCGCCGACCTGCGCACCGCCGGCTGCCGGGTGATCACCGACCTCACCGGCGACCGGCTCACCGCCGCGCTCGCCGGAGGCGTAAGCGTGGCTAAAATCGCCGACGACGAACTGACCGAGAGCGGGCGGGCCGCCTCGGACGAACCCGAGGCGATCATTGAGGCGATGCGCGGCATGCACGACGAGGGGGCCGGCACGGTGATTGTCACCCGCGCCCACCTTCCGTCCCTGATGCTGCACGACGGCGCCCTGAGCGAGATCCGGGTCCCCGAGATGCAGAGCGTGGACACCCACGGGGCGGGAGACTCGCTGACCGCCGGGGTCGCCGCGACCCTGGCCGACGGCGGCACCATCCACGAGGCGGTGGT
>NZ_JBNHGF010000245.1:0-4241 GCF_059091005.1 Arthrobacter sp. Y3223164 | reverse complement strand
GGTCGCGCGGCGCACCGGGACGGGCCCGGACCCCGGCAGTTGCTCCATGCTCAGCGCCTTCTCCGTCAGCTCCCGGACGCCGCGGCGGCTGGTAGCCGGACGCGTCGCGCTCGTCGGCGACGCAGCACACCAGGTGAGTCCGATCGGCGGGCAGGGCATGAATTTGGGCTGGCTGGATGCCGCAGCCCTGGCTCCGATCGTGGCCGCGGCCCTGGCGGGCGAGCCGACGGGCATGGCGTTGCGAAGATACGAGGCGGACCGGCGGCGGGCGGCCAACACCGCCGTCTGGCAGGCTCACCTGAACATGGCCCTGGGCAGGCCGTTGCCGCCGCCGGTGCTCGCGGCCCGCAACCGCCTGTTCAGCACGCTCACCCGCTTCCCCGGAGTGCAGGACACGGTGGCCAGCCGCTTCACCATGCACTGATCCGTCATCAAGCGGCCGGGGCCTACCCGGGCGGCTAAAGTGGCTGCTAGACAAATTCGGCGGCACGTCGATTTTCCCGAGCCGGAGACGTCCCGGCTGACACGGTCTGGAGGTGGGCATGGTCGGCGCGGAGCGCATCGCCGTGCTGTCGCTGCACACCTCGCCGCTGGCTCTCCCCGGCGGGGGCGATGCCGGCGGGATGAACGTCTACGTGCGCGCCCTGGCGCGGGAACAGGCGGCGCTGGGCACCGCCGTCGACGTTTTCACCCGCTCCCTGCACGACGGGCAGGAACCCGTGGAACATCCCCGGGCCGGCGTCCGCGTGATCCACCTGGACGGAGCCCCCGCCGACGCGGTAACCAAGGAAGACCTGCCGCAGCGGTTGGCCGCACTGGAGGCTTCGCTGCGGCAGTTCACGCAGCAGGACGGGGCACGGTACGACGTGCTGCACTCGCACTACTGGCTTTCGGGTGCCGTGGGGCTGCGGCTGCAGCACGACTGGCACATTCCGCTGGTGCACTCGATGCACACGATGGGGCTGGTCAAAAACCTGCACCTGCAGCCCGGCGAACCGCCCGAGCCTGCCTCCCGGATCGACGGGGAGCAAGCCATAGCGTCCGGAGCCGGCCGGCTGATTGCCAATACCCTGACCGAGGCGGCCGAGTTGGTCGATCTCTACGGCGCGGACGAGGGGACGGTGGACGTGATCCCGCCCGGGGTGGACCTGCACACCTTCCGCCCCGACGGCCGCCGCGCGGACCGGGAGGCGGCGGGCATCGGCCCGGATACCTTCCACCTGGTGTTTGCCGGCCGCATCCAGGTACTGAAAGGGCCGCAGGTCCTGCTGGCCGCCGCGGCCGAACTGCGCCGCCAACGGCCCGACATCCGGCTGCGCGTGTCCATCATCGGCGAGATCAGCGGGTCCGCCGGGCTTGACCTGCCGGCGCTGGCCGGGAAGCTGGGGCTGGCGGACACCGTGACGCTCTCGCCCCCCGTGGAGCCGCGCGCCTTGGCGGCCACCTTCCGCAGCGCCGATGTGGTGGCGGTCCCGTCCTTCAGCGAATCCTTCGGCTTGGTCGCCCTGGAAGCGCAGGCGTGCGGTACGCCCGTCGTTGCCACCAACGTGGGCGGGCTGCCGGTGGCGGTCAGCCACGGGCTCACCGGGCTGCTGGTGGACGGGCACGACCCGGTCCGGTGGGCGGGGGCCCTCCGCGAGCTCCACGACTACCCGGAGTTCCGCCGGCGGCTGGGCGCCAATGCCGCGGTGCACGCCTCGTCCTTTGGCTGGGAGCAGACCGCCGCGCTGACGGCGCACAGCTACCAGCTCGCGGTCGACCACTTCCGCCGCTGAGCCTTGCGGTGCCGGTATGATCTGGGATCCGGGCAGCCGCAGCTAGGATTCATGGGTGCCAACCCCCGATTTCCGCATCCGCCGCGCCACCCCAGACGACATCCCGGCCACACTCGACATGAAGCTCGCCGCCTGGCGGGAAACCTACTCGTCCCAGCGGCCGGAGAGCTTCTTCGCCGCCGAAGCGGCCCGGCGGGACCAGCAGATCGACTGGTGGTCGCGCGGGCTGGCGGCGGGGGCGGAGCTGTGGGTCGCCGAAGACCCCGCCGGACGGATCATCGGCTGCTCGGGCGGCGGCCCCGTGCAGGACGACGACGCCGACGCCGGCGTGCCGCACGAACTGCAGATGCTCTACGTGCTGGCGGAGGCCTACGGGACCGGGCTCGGGCGGCAACTGCTGGAGGCGGCGATCGGTGGCGGGCCCGCGCTGCTCTGGGTCCTCGAGGACAACCCGCGCGCCCAGGCGTTCTACCGCAAGCACGGATTCGGCCCGGACGGACGCCGCGAGCCCCTGACCGGCCTGTGGGAAGGCCTGCACGAGATCCGGATGGTCCGGCGGGGCGGCTGAACCCGTTCGAGCTCGGCTACATCCGTTCGAGCTCGGCGCGAATGGCGGCGATGCCGCGCCACACCTCCTGGAAGCTGGTGGACATCGGCGAGAGCCCCAGCCGGAGGCCGTCGGGCTCGCGGAAGTCCGGTATCACTCCCTGCTCCCAGAGCCTGCCGGTGATTTGCTTGAAGTCCGGGTGGTCGATGGTGACGTGGCCGCCGCGTTCCGCCGGATCAAGCGGCGAGGCGATGGCTACGCCGAAACCGGCCAGCGCCTCCTGCACGGCCTCGACGGCAAACCCGGTCAGGGCGATCGACTTATCCCGGACCGCCGCCAGCCCGGCCTCGTCGATGAGGGCGACCATGTCCTGGAGGGCGGTCATGCCGATGATCGGCGGAGTTCCGGACGTGAACCGGCGGATCCCGCCGGCCGGCTGATACCCCTGACCCATCTCGAAGGGTTTGGCGCTGCCCAACCAGCCTTGGATCGGCTGGCTCAGGTGCTGGTGCTCGGTCCGCACGTAGGCCCAGGCCGGGGCGCCCGGACCGCCGTTAAGGTACTTGTAGCTGCAGCCTGCGGCCAGGTCGACGCCCCAGCCGTCCAGTTCCACGGGCAGCACCCCGGCGGAATGGCACAGGTCCCACAAAACCAGGGCACCGGCGTCGTGCGCGGCGGCGGTGATGGCCGGAATGTCCGCAACATAGCCGGAGCGGTAGGCCACGTGGCTGAGCAGCACGAGCGCCGTGTCGGGGCCCACGGCGGCCCGGACCGCTTCTGCCGTCACTCCCCCGGCGTGCGGGGGCTCGAGCCAGTCCAGCTCCAGGCCGCACTCGGCGGCGATGCCTTCAACGATGAAGCGGTCGGACGGAAAATTGTCCCGGTCCACCAGGATGCGCCGGCGCCCCGGGCGCGCGTCGATTGCGGCGCGGGCCAGCTTGTACAGCAGCACCGTGGTGGAGTCGGCCACCACGCATTGGCCCGGCGCGGCTCCCAGCACGACCCGGCCCAGCTCGTCGCCGATCTGCTCCGGCAGCTGGAGCCAGACCTCGTCCCAGGCCCGGATCAGCCGGCCGCCCCACTGCTGCGCCATGACGTCCCGGACGCGCTCGATGCTGGCGGCCAGCGGCCGGCCCAGCGAATTGCCGTCGAGGTAGGCCACGACGGCGTCGTCGTCATGGCCTGCGAACCGGGTCCGGTATCCGGCCAGCGGGTCTGCGGCGTCAAGCATCCGGGCGCGGTCACGCAATTGATCGTCGTTGGTCATACGGCAAGCATAGAGGCGGCTGCCGCGGGGCCGCCGAACCGCGGCGCGAAGAATCCGAAAAAAATTCCCGGGCCTGTCGATATCCACGGCCCCCGTTCGACGGCATAGTAGAAGGCGCATGCCCGCGTCTCGTTCCGAGAAGGAGAAAAGCCATGAAGTACATGTTCATCATGCGGTCCACGGATGCAGCCCTTGAGGCGTCCAAATCCATGCCGTTCGAAGAAATGATCAACAAGATGGGCGCCTACAACGAGGCGATGATCAACGCCGGCGTCATGCTGGCGGGAGAAGGCCTGGCGGATCTTTCCGACGGCAGCGGATTCGTCGTGGACTTCTCGGAGGAGCCGCCGATTGTGACCGACGGCCCGTACGGCGAAACGCACGAACTGTTCAACGGTTTTTGGATCGTCCAGGTGGCCTCCAAGGAGGAAGCCGCGGAGTGGGCCAGCCGCTGCCCGCTGGGACCGGGCTCCAAGCTGGAGGTCCGCCGCGTGACCGAGGCCGCCGATTTCGCGGACTTCGCCGACAACGAGTACATCCGGAAGGAAGAAGGATGGCGCGAGGAAGAGGCGAGGCTCCGCTCGGAGAACGCCTGACCCCCGGGGCCGAGGCCCGGGAGCCCGGGGCGGCGGGGGCCGAGGCCCAGGAGCCT
>NZ_JBNHGF010000244.1:0-4260 GCF_059091005.1 Arthrobacter sp. Y3223164 | reverse complement strand
CGCACCGGCACCTTGCGTTCGCCGGGCTGGCGGATCCGGCCCGCCCCGCGGTACAGCGGCACCGCGTCCAGCAGGCGCGGATCCAGGCCGGAGAAGCGGTGGCCCTCGCCGAAGAACTTGGTGCGTGCCAGCAGCTGCATGGTCGGGTGCGTGAACATGAAGACCACCAGGAGGTCGGCCACCGCGGTCAGGCCCAGCGTAAAGGCAAAACCGCGCACGTTGCCCACCGCCACGAAGTAGAGCACGACGGCGGCCAGCAGGTTGACCGCCTTGGAAGCCAGCACGGTTTGCCGTGCACGCTTCCAGCCGTTGTCCACGGCCGAGACCAGGCCCCGGCCCTCGCGCAGTTCGTCGCGGATGCGTTCGAAGTAGACGATGAACGAGTCGGCGGTCTGGCCGATCGCCACGATGAGGCCGGCGACCCCGGCCAACGACAGCCGGTAGTTTTCGGTCCAGCCCAGGATCGCGATCGCCAGATACGTCAAAATGCCGGCCACCACCAGCGACGCGATGGTCACCAGGCCGAGCATGCGGTACTGGAAGATCGAGTAGGCGGCGACCAGCGCCAGGCCGATGAGCCCGGCGATCAGGCCCATCCGCAACTGGTCGGCGCCCAGGGTGGCGGAAATCTGCTGCTCGCTCTGGATCTCGAAGCTGATCGGCAGCGCGCCGTACTTCAGCTGCTCGGAGAGCACACGGGCCGATTCCTCCGTGAAGTTGCCGGTGATCTGCGGCTTGCCGTCGGGGATGACCGCGTTGGTCGTGGGAGCGGAAATCACCTCGCCGTCCAGCACGATGGCGAACTGGTTCTGGGCGCCGGAGAGTCCGAACAGCCGTTCGGTCACTTCCTTGAAGGTTGCGGTTCCCTCGCTGTTGAACTCGATGTTCACCGCCCACTGGTTCAGCGTCTGTCCCTGGGTGCCGCGCACCTGGCCAAAGCTGGAGTCGGCGATGTCCGTGCCGGGCACCTCCACCGGGCCCAGGATGTACTTCATGCCGGTATCCGGTTCGCAGGCGACCGTCGGCTTGGCCGGGTCGGCCGGCTCGGTCTCCTCTGCGGCCGCGGCCGGGTCAAGGCACTCCAGCGCCTCGAACTCCTGGTAGAGCTCCGGGGTGATCCAGTTCAAGTCGCTGGCGTTCTTCGGTTCGGCCGCCGGTTTCGGAAGGTCCGCTTCGGGCGTCCGCTCCTCCTCCGGAACGGCGGAACCCGGCGCAACGGTGAGCACCGGGCGGAATTCCATGGCGGCCGACGCCTGGATCAGTTCGCGGGTCCGCTGGTCCGGAACACCGGGCAGGCTGACCACCACGTTGCGGCCGGACTGCGTGGTGATCTCGGCTTCCGCCACGCCGGAGCCGTCGACGCGCTGGCGGATGATCTCCACGGCCTGGTTGAGCTGCTCGGCGGTGATCTCGCCCCCGCCGCCCTGGACCTGCGGAGCCAGGATCATCTGGGTGCCGCCCTCAAGGTCGAGCGCCAGCTTGGGCGCCCAGCTTGCCTGGCCGGTGAATACACCGCTGCCCAGGATGACGGTGCCGGCGGCCAGGAGCACACCGAGCCAGATAAGTGTCCGCCGCGCAATGCTGGTGGAACCGGATCGTGCCATGGAAGATCTTTCTCTCATCGGCTCAGTCGGCCGGAGGAACCGGCCGGTACATGGCGAAGTGGCGGGGCATGCCCCGCCACTGCACGCCTATACGGCTAAGCCGTCGCTGGCCTACTTGGTGTCTTTGTTCTGCTCTTCGTTGAGCCGCTTAAGGGTGTCCTCGGCGGATTCCTCCGGGCGGGTAGCGCTTTCCGCGGTGAGGGACGAGGCGTCGTCGGGAACCTCGGGGGCCTCCGGTGTCACGACTTCGTTCACCGCCTGGGTGTGCACGGTGGCGGTGTTGCCCGGCGACAGTTCAAGGACCACCTTGTTGTTGTCGGGGTCGAGGGAAACGACGGTGCCGAAGAGGCCGAACTGAGTCATCACCTCGGTGCCCGGCACCATCTGCTCCTTGATGCGCTCGGCCTTTTCGCGCATCTGCGCCTGGACCTTCTTCTGCTTGCGGAACATGAAGAAGATCAACAGCGCGAAAACGGCGAACAGGGCGATGGTCATCACGTCGATGCCGCCCGACTGCTGCTGGGGAGTGGTGCCGGTGAAGAGATTTACGAACACAGGGAAGTTCCGTCCTAGAAGTCTGGAGCGGACCGGTAGGAAAATCCGGACCGTGTACGCAGCCTGCCGCGTCCCGTGGGGGACGGCGCACTCCGCACGTTCCTACCATTCTACGCGGTGACCGCCCTGACACGGTCAAGCTTCAGTTTTCGGCGAAATCCGTGTCCGGCTCCAGCAGTTCCGAGAGCAGGTCTTCGGTCTGTCCCGCGGTCAGGTGATCCGGCACCGCCAGCCCCAGGTGTTGCCAGGCCGCGGCGGTGGCGATCCGTCCGCGCGGCGTCCGGCCGAGCAGCCCTTCGCGGACCAAGTAGGGCTCGGCTACCGTCTCCACCGTCTCGGTTTCCTCGCCGACGGCTATGGCCAGGGTGGATAAACCGACGGGCCCGCCGCCGAACTTGGTGATCAGGGCGGTGAGCACCGCCCGGTCCAGCCGGTCCAGTCCCCGTTCGTCGACTTCGTACATATCGAGCGCCGCCGCTGCCGCACGCGCATCGATCTCCTCGATCTTGTGCACAAGGGCCCAGTCCCGCACCCGGCGCAGCAGACGGTTGGCGATGCGGGGCGTGCCGCGGGAGCGCCCGGCGATCTCGGCGAAACCGGCCGAACTGACCTTGAGGTCCAGCAGCATGGCCGAGCGGCGGAGCACCAGCTCAAGCTCCGCGACGGCGTAGAACTCCAAGTGCCCGGTGAAGCCGAACCGGTCGCGCAGCGGCCCCGGCAGCAGCCCGGCCCTCGTCGTGGCCCCGACGAGGGTGAACGGCGGCAGGTCGAGCGGGATGGCGGTGGCGCCGGCGCCCTTGCCCACCACGATGTCCACCCGGAAGTCCTCCATCGCCATGTAGAGCATTTCCTCTGCCGGCCGCGACATCCGGTGGATCTCATCCAGGAAGAAGATCTCCCCTTCGGTCAGCGACGACAGGATCGCCGCCAGGTCGCCCGCGTGCTGGATCGCCGGTCCGGAGCTGATGCGCAGCGGCGCGTTCATTTCCGCGGCGATGATCATCGCCAGCGTGGTCTTGCCCAGTCCGGGCGGGCCGGACAGCAGGACATGGTCGGCTGTCCGTTCGCGGATCCGGGACGCCTCCAGCACCAGCGACAGCTGCTGGCGGACCCGGGCCTGGCCCACGAAATCGTCCAGGTTCTTGGGCCGCAGCGCCGATTCGATCGCCCGTTCTTCGGTTTCCGACGTGTTGGCGACCAGCCGGTTGTTCTCGGAATCCTCCGCCACGCTAGTTCACTCCCGCGGTCCGCCGGGACGCGCCGGTCCGGGCGCCGTCCTGGCCGAGCCTGCGCAGGGTCAGCCGCAGCAAGTCGCCCACGTTGCCTGCCGCTGCCGCCTCCGGATTTTCCTCGGCGGTGGTGTCCACCGCCGCGGCGGCGTCCTTCTCGGACCAGCCCAGGCCGGCCAGTGCCTCCTGCACCTGTCCCTTCCAGCCGCCCTTTTGCTGGGGGGCCTGCTCGCCGGTGGGGATCAGCTTCCCGGCCAGCTCGAGCACGATCCGGCCGGCGAGCTTCGGCCCGATACCCGGAACCTTGGTGAACGCCTTGCTGTCCCCCTCCGCGGCGGCAACCCTCAGCGCCTCGGGCGAGTGCACCGACAGCGCAGCCAGGCCCAGCCTCGGGCCGACCCCGCTGACCGAGATGAGGGTTTCAAAAACTTCCCGTTGCGCTGCGTCCTCGAAGCCGAACAGCGTCATGGAGTCTTCGCGCACAATCATGGTGGTGGCCAGTTCGGCCTCCCGCCCCACGAACAGCGTGCCCAGGGTCTGCGGCGTCGCCTGGACGAGCATGCCGAATCCGTTGACGTCGATCACGGCCGATTGCAATCCCACGTGGGCGACGACGCCGCGCAACGAGCTAATCATGAACTCAACTCCCAATTCCGGCACTGCGGCCCGGAGTCCGCGCCGCGGGCAGCACGGCGGCGGATTGTCCGAACATATCTACGAATAGCTTACGGGGCAGCACGGACATTGCCGGCCACCGCCACACCGTGGCACCGGTTCCGGCGGCCGCCGCCGGCCCCACGTTAGCGGCGGGTGCGCTTGGCCTTCGCTTCGGCCTCCGCCCAGAGCCGCTGCGCCGTCGTCATCCCGCCGCC
>NZ_JBNHGF010000243.1:0-4303 GCF_059091005.1 Arthrobacter sp. Y3223164 | reverse complement strand
CATCCCGGGCCGCCGGAAGGGACCGCCGCCGGCAGGCCGGGGCGGGCGCGGGTGAGTGCCGCCCCGGGATCAGCGGGTGCGGGTCAGGGTGCCCACTACCAGCGAGACCAGGCTGATGATCAGCGAGCCGAGGATCGCCGTCCAGAAGAAGGAATCGACGACGAACTCGACCGGCGTGAAGCTGGACAGCCAGGCCGTCAGCACCAGCATCAGCGCGTTGATGACGATGGTGAACAGGCCCAGCGTCAGGATGGTGACGGGCAGCGAGAGGAAGGAAATGATGGGCCGAACAATGGCGTTGACCAGGCCGAAGATCAGACCGACGAAAAGGTAGGCCAGCACCGTGCCCAGGGACTCGTTGCCGGCGACGTCGGCCGCTGCGGAGGCCTCGATGGCCAGGCCGGGCAGGATCCAGCTCGCCACCCACAGCGCCAGCGCGTTGACGAGGACCCGCACAATGAACTTTCCCATGCGTGTATGCTGCCACATCCAGGCTGCAGCGGCGCGGAAAACCCGGTCAACGGCGCACGTATCCTTTAAGGCATGACTCCTCCTGAGAACCCCATCAAGGAAGCTGCGGTTCCGGCAGCAGGTGCGTCGGGCCAAATCCACCCCCGGCCCGTGCTCGACAGGCTGCCCAAATATGCTGCCGGCAAACCGCCGGCTGCGATCCAAGGACTGCAGTCCTACAAATTGTCCTCCAACGAAAACCCGCTGCCTCCGTTGCCCGCCGTGCTGGAAGCCGTGAACGCGCAGACGACGGGCATCATGCGCTACCCCGATCCGTTGTGCACCGCGCTGCGGACCGAACTCGGCCGGTTCCTGAATGTCCCCGCCGACGACGTGGTCACCGGCGCCGGAAGCTTAGGCGCCCTGGTGCAGATCCTGCAGACGTTTGCCGGACAGCACGAGGACGGCACCGAAGACGAGGTGATTTACGCGTGGCGGTCCTTCGAGGCCTACCCGATCATGGTCGGCCTCTCCGGTGCCCGCAGTGTGCAGGTCCCGAACCGGTCCGACGGCTCGCATGACCTGGACGCCATGCTGGATGCCGTGACCGACCGGACCAAGGTCATCCTGCTGTGCACGCCGAACAACCCGACCGGACCGGCGCTGACGGCGGCGGAAGTGGAAGGCTTTGTCCGCAGCGTGCGGGACGACATCATCGTGGTCATCGACGAGGCCTACACGGAGTTCGTCCGCGATCCGGAGGTGGTGGACGGCGTGGCCATGTACCAGAAGTACCCCAATGTGGTGGTGCTCCGGACCTTCTCCAAGGCCCACGGTCTGGCCGGCCTCCGGGTGGGCTATTCCATCTCGCAGCCGGAGATCACCCGGCACCTGCGCGTGGCGGCCACCCCGTTCGCCGTATCGAGCCTGGCCGAGCATGCGGCCATCACCTCGCTGCGCCACTACGACGAAGTTGTAGAAAGGGTACAAAGCCTCGTCGACGAACGGGACCGCGTGGTCGCCGGGCTGAACATGCTCGGCTGGAAGATCCCGGAGACGCAGGGCAACTTCGTCTGGCTGCCGCTGGGCGATCGGGCGCAGGAGTTCGCGGAGCTGGCGGGCCGGCAGGCGCTGTCCGTGCGGGCCTTCGCGGGCGAGGGCGTGCGGGTCAGCATCGGTGAAGTCGAAGCCAACAGCCGCTTCCTGGCGCTCTGTGAGAACTATACAAACGGTCCGGGCGTTTCCTGACGGTAATGTGACCGGTCCGCACGGCACCTGCCATTAGGCTAGGACGAGATAAACGACAGATATATGCCGGGTCAGGAATGTATTCCCGGCCCGGCATATATGAAGAGCGAAGATCTCTGCCGTAGGGCAGCGGATCGGCGAGGAGTTCGTATGGGCGCTGAGCACCTGCCCGCCTCGGAATTCGACATCGAAGAACTGGAACAGTCGCTGGTATCCAGCGACCCCTCGGACGCGCCCGCGCTGGTGCAGCTGATGGCCCCCGACGGAACCGTCCGGGACGATGCGAAGTACAGCCCCTACGCAGCCCACCTCGACGGCGAGGCGCTGCGCGGCATGTACCGCGATATGGCGCTGGTCCGCCGGTTCGACCAGGAAGCCACCGCCCTGCAGCGGCAGGGCCAGCTGCTGCTCTGGCCACCCCTGCTCGGGCAGGAAGCGGCACAGATCGGCTCCGGCCGCGCGCTGCAACCGCAGGACTATGTGTTTCCGACCTACCGGGAGCACGGCGTCGCCCTCACCCGCGGCCTGGACCTGTCCCGCGTGCTCAAGCTCTTCCGAGGCGTCAGCCAGGGCGGCTGGGACCCGCGGGAGACGAACTTCCATCTCTACACGCTGGTGCTGGCCGCCCAGTCCCTGCATGCGGTCGGCTACGCCATGGGCATCCAGCGCGACGGCGACGACGGCGTGGCCGTTGCGTACTTTGGCGACGGGGCCAGCTCGGAAGGCGACGTCCACGAATCGATGGTGTTCGCCGCCTCCAACCAGTCGCCGGTGGTGTTCTTCTGCCAGAACAACCATTGGGCCATCTCCGTGCCGACGGAAGTTCAGTCCCGCGTTCCGCTCTCCAACCGTGCCACCGGCTACGGCTTCCCGGGCGTTCGGGTGGACGGCAACGACGTCGTGGCCGTCCACGCGGTCACCCGTTGGGCCGCTGAACACGCCCGCTCGGGCAACGGGCCCGTGCTGATCGAGGCGTTCACGTACCGGATGAGCGCCCACACCACCGCCGACGACCCGACCAAATACCGTGAGGCCGCCGAGGAAGAGGGCTGGCGGGAACGCGACCCGTTGCTCCGGCTGGAACGGTACCTGCGCAGCACCAACACTGCCGGCGACGAATTTTTCGACGAGGTCTCCGCCGAAGGCGACAAGCTCGCCGCAACCACCCGCGCCGACGTCCTGGCCATGGAGGCCCCGGACTTCGAGGACCACTTCGCCAATGTCTATGCCGATCCGCACCCGCTGGTCCGCGAGGAACTGGAATGGCACCGGCAGTACCAGGCCGGTTTCGCCGATTACGCCACCGAAGACAACGCCGCCGGGGAGGCCCGCTGATGACCACCATGACGATCGCGAAGGCCATCACCAGCGGGCTGCGCGAGGCCCTGGCCAATGATCCGAAGACGCTGGTCATGGGCGAGGACATCGGCAAGCTCGGCGGGGTCTACCGGGTCACCGAAGGACTCCTGGCCGAGTTCGGCGCCGACCGCGTGGTCGACACCCCGCTGGCCGAGTCCGGCATCCTCGGCACCGCCATCGGGCTGTGCTTCCGCGGCTACCGGCCGATCTGCGAGATCCAGTTCGACGGCTTCGTCTTCCCGGCGTTCAACCAGATCACCACCCAGTTGGCCAAGATCCGGACCCGCAGCTCCGGACTCCTGTCGGCCCCCGTCGTCGTCCGCATCCCCTACGGCGGCGGCATCGGATCCATCGAGCACCACTCGGAGTCCCCGGAGGCGCTCTTCGCGCACACTCCCGGCCTGCGCATCATCACCCCCTCGAACGCGCACGATGCCTACTGGATGACCCAGCAGGCAGTGGCGAGCCAGGACCCGGTCATCATCTTCGAACCCAAGCGCCGCTACTGGCTCAAGGGCGAGGTGGACACCGAATCGGCCGGCCGCGACGCCTTCAGCGCGCAGGTGGTCCGCGAAGGCACTGACGCGACGATCGTCGCCTACGGCCCGCTGGTACCGGTCGCCCTGGCCGCGGCGAAGGCGGCGGAAGAGGACGGCAACAGCGTGGAGGTCATCGACCTGCGCTCCATCTCCCCGATCGACTTCGACACCATCACCGCGTCGGCGGAGAAGACCGGGCGCCTGATCGTTACCCACGAAGCCCCGACCTTCGGCGGCATCGGCGGGGAAATCGCCGCGCGCGTCGGCGAACGCGCCTTCCTGAGCCTGGAGGCGCCGGTGCTCCGCGTCGGCGGCTTCCATATGCCTTACCCGGTGGCGAAGGTGGAGGAACAGTACCTGCCGGACATCGACCGCCTGCTCGAGGCCCTCGACCGTTCGCTCGCCTACTGATATCGGAGTTTCCATGTCGAACACGCAGATTTTCAACCTCCCGGATGTCGGCGAGGGACTGGTCGAAGCCGAAATCGTGTCCTGGAAGGTCAAGCCGGGGGACACCGTGGCGGTCAACGACGTCATCGTGGAGATCGAGACGGCCAAGTCACTGGTCGAGCTGCCCAGCCCCTACGCGGGCGTGGTGTCGGAGCTGCTCGTGCCGGAGGGTCAGACCGTGGAGGTCGGCACCCCGATCTTCGCCGTCGCCGCCGAAGGCGCCGCCCGGCAGTCGGCCGTCCCGGAGCAGCCTGCCG
>NZ_JBNHGF010000242.1:0-4340 GCF_059091005.1 Arthrobacter sp. Y3223164 | reverse complement strand
GTCGGCACAGCCCGCGGCCGGATCAGCGGGACGGGCCGCACGCTGACGAGCATGTGCAGCAGGCTCAGCGTTGCCAGGCCGTCGTCCACGATGACCAGTTCGTCCGCGCCCACGCCGCGCAACAGTTCCGCCTGGACCTTGCCGGAGTAGGCGTCGCCGGTGACCCAGCGGTCGAGCTTTTTGTTGCGCACCGCCGGGAGGGTGGCCGCCGGCGGCGCGAACCGGACGCCGCTTGGCACTTGTTCCATCAGCGACTGCAGGGTGCTGTCCATGCCGACGGCATCGCTGCGCGGGTAGATGAGCGTGTCCCGGCCGAGCAGGCCGGCACCGTGCGCCTCGACGGCGCTGAGCAACTGCAACGGGGACTCGGCCCAAACGGCGGCCCGGCCAAAGCGGGGGCGCACCAGTTCGCTCCGGCGCCCGCGCTGCGTCTTGGACCCGACGGGTGGACGGGTCGGATAACCGTCCGCCGCCGGTCCCAGCTGGGGAAGGAAGGCCGCGGTGATCGCCGTTTCCGTCATGGCGCCCGCCTCACGATGCTGCCCGGGACCGGAGCTTGCGGACCGCACGCCGGCCCAGCCGCCCGACTTTGGCCAGCGGGCGGGCGGCCACGGCAGCCGGCAATCCGCCCGGCAGTTGAAGCTTGGTCAGCCGTCGCCGCTTGAAGTAGCGCATGTGGGGTCCGTCCTGGATGTGCTGCAGATACGTTTCCGCGCCCGGGCGGCCTGCTGCCAGCGTATCGGCCTGCATGCAGTAGGAGACGGCGTCGACCAGTTGCTGCAGGCGGCCGGCAGGGGGAGTGTCTGCCCCCTCCTGGTCCGGGGCGTGGAAGTTCCGTTCCAGGATTGCGTCGATGATGGTGACCGGCACGCGGTTGCTGTTTTCGTACGGGGTCAGGCGCTCCAGCAGCAGTTCGGTTCCTACGGCCGCCGCGTCGATGCCGAACAGGTACCTGGCGGTCATGAGGGCGGTGGAGAAACAGCTGACCACCAGCCGGGGCTGCAGGCGCTGCATCACCACTTCCGCAGGTACCGGGGACTCCAGGATCTCCAGCCGTACCCCGAGGTCCACCGCCGCCGACTGGACGGAGCGCAGGGCTGCCGGTCCGGCGTTGGGATGGGGCTTGAAGATGCAGTGCCGGATCCCCCGCTCCAGGGCCTTTTCGATCATCCCTCGGTGCAGCGCCACTTCTTCCTCGGCCGACAGGATCCCGAGCTCGGACAGGTATTGGCCGAGCAGCAGCGCGCTGCCGGCGGCGGCACCGGGCTGGGACGCCGGAATCACCAGGGGCGGCACCGACCGGTCCAACTCCTCCATCGCGCGGCGCAGGGAGGCCGGATCCACCGGCAGCAGCTTGGGTTCATGCTCGCGCAGCAACTGCGGGCGCAGCCCGGGGACGAGGTCCACGTACAGCAGGGAATCGAGCCGCTGGGCCACGGCCAGCGGGACGGGGTTCCGGGTGGGTCCGTAGCTCATCAGGCCGTCCGAGTGAACCGAGACGGCGGCCTGGGCGAAGGTCCGGGCCAGGGCAATCGCGGGGTTGACCTGGATGGACTCGACGTAGAGATGGACCGGGTCGCTGCCCAGGTCCCATTCCGAGCGCAGCAGCCTTTGCCACAGATCCAGGTCTTGTTCGCGGGGATTGAATTGCCCCGGCCGGCGGGGCCAGAGCAGCTCGCCGAGGTCGACCACGCGGTCGAACCTGCGGGCGGCTTCGGTGAAGCCCGGGGATTCGTGGAACGGGACGGTGATTTCCGGAATCAAGGCGTTGTTCGTCAACACCAGGATGCGTTCGGCACCGGTGGCCGGCAGGGTCCCGTCGTCGACGGCCGCCGCCAGCGAGACGACCTGGTAGAGGGTCGAGACGACGAAAAGTTCTTTCACTGCAGTGGTCCGATCGCTGATTCCAACTTCTGGCGCCGGTTCTTGTCCATGCCCGCCAAACAGCTGCCGACGGCGGGGGCCGGGAGGGCGGCCACAACGGCCCGGATCCCGGACGTCAGTTCGCGGCGGACGGCCCTGGTCATCTTCTCCGACCGCTCGAGGTGATGGCAGGCGATGGCCAGGAATTGCCGGATCGCCTTCGGCCGGAAGCGGTCTGCCTCGCGGTCCTCGGCCACCAGCCGGAAGACCTCGGCGTAGCTGCGCAGGAAATCCAACTGCCGGCGGTCGAAGATCTGGCTCAGGGACGTCGCTACGCCGCGGCGGTAGAAGGCCCCCAACTGGTCCGAAACCGCGTAGGAGGTTGCCTCCAGGTGCAGGCGCCAAATCCAGGGACGGTCCTCGGCGGTATGCAGGCCGTCCACAAAGTGCAGCAGCCCGGCCTCCCGCAGCGCGCCGTCGAAGATGCCGAAGGGCGCGAACGGATAGTCCACCATGGATGAGGCGTCCATGGGTCCGATGTCCTGGCGGGGATCGAGGGCGACGCCGCGCACGGCCTGCGGCGCCCGGTGAATGGTCCGGATTCCCCCGGCGTGCCGCACGTGGTCCACCCGCAGGAAGTCCACCCCCAGCTCCCTGATTTCCGCCGTGATGCGTGACAGGTGGCGGGGCGCGTACCAGTCATCCGGGTCAAGGAAGGCGATGTAGCGTCCCGCGGCGGCGTCCAGCCCCTTGTTGCGGGCCGCGGCCAGGCCGGTGGGGGCGTCGTTTCGAAGGATGTGCAGGCCGGGGAGCCGGCCGGTGAAGGCGGCGGCCAGCTCCCCGGTCCCGTCGGTGGAACCGTCATCGACGACGATGATTTCCATGACCGAGGGATCATCGAACTGGCGGGTCAGGCTGGTCATCGCGTCGCGGATGAAAGGGGCCTGGTCTTTCGCCGGGATGATGACGCTCAGTAATGGCTGGTTCATGGCGTGTGCTTAGCCGTCCACCCGGCGCAGGCGGGACAGCGGTGCCAGCTCGCCCGGGAAGACGCGCTTGACGCCGTCGCCCATGGCTTCTTCCAGGATCCGGATGTCGCGGATCAGCGCCTCGAAGCCCTTCGGCTCCAGCGAGGAGGCCTGGTCCGAGCCCCACATGGTCCGGTCCAGGGTGATGTGCCGTTCCACCGTCACCGCGCCCAGGGCCACTGCGGCCAGCGAGATCTGCAGGCCGCGTTCGTGCCCGGAGTAGCCCACCGGCACCTGGTAGCGCTCCTGCAGCGTGGTGATCATCCGCAGGTTCGCCTCTTCCGGCGGCAGCGGGTAGGTGGAGGTGGCGTGCATCAGGATCAGCTTGTCCGTGCCCAGAACCTCTACGGCCTTGTCGATCTGCTCGATCGTGGACATGCCGGTGGACAGGATCACCGGCTTGCCGGTCTCGCGCAGCGCGGTGAGCAGTTCAAGGTCGGTCACGGAGGCGGAGGCGACCTTGTGGGTCAGCGCGCCGGCTTCCTCCATGAACGCGACCGAGGGCACGTCCCACGGCGAGGCGAAGCAGTGCAGGCCCCGGTCGGCGGCGTGGGAGATGAGCTTCTGGTAGATCGGCATGTCGAACTCGACCCGGTACCGGTAGTCCAGGTAGGTCATCTCGCCCCACGGGGTGGAGCGCATCTTGTCCCGCATGTCCGCGGGGGTGGAGATCTCCGGGGTGCGCTTCTGGAACTTCACCGCGTTGGCGCCGGCCTCGGCGGCGACGTCGATCAGCTGCTTGGCGATCTCGATGTCGCCGTTGTGGTTGATGCCGATCTCGCCGATCACGTAAACCGGCTGTCCGGCACCGACCTGCACGTCGCCAATCACGACGGGCGCCGGGGAACCGGCGGGAACATTGACGGAAACGGTAGCTTCGGTAGTCATCTGTGCACTCTCTCTGGTTGTTGCTGTGGTGGCTTGTTGAAGGCGGCGGGGGCCGCCGGCACCGCTGTGGGCGGCGAGGATGAGTTCGCAGATCTCGCGGACCGCGCCCTCACCGCCGTGATGCTGCAGCACGGTCCGTGCCGCGGCCTTGACCTCGGCGCGGGCGTCGCCCACAGCCACCGGCCAACCAACGACGCCCATGGCGGGCAGGTCGTTGACGTCGTTGCCCACGTAGGCAACCCGGTCGGGGTCCAACCGGTTCACGGCCATCCATTGGCGGACCGCTCCGGCCTTGTCCGAGACGTCCTGGAGGACGTCGATGCCGAGTTTCCCGGCCCGGGCGCTGACCACCTTGTTGCGTTCGGTGGACAAAATCAGTTGCGGAATTCCGGTGCTGCGCAGCCGGGAGATTCCCATGCCGTCTTCGCGGCTGACGCGGACGAACTCTTCGCCCTCGGCGTTCACGAAGGCGTGGTCGTCGGTGTGGACGCCGTCGAAGTCCATGACCAGGGCGTCAACGTCGACGGCGCCGGCCTCCGCGGCGCCCGCCGCGGCGCGGTC
>NZ_JBNHGF010000241.1:0-4347 GCF_059091005.1 Arthrobacter sp. Y3223164 | reverse complement strand
GGTCGGCGCCCACGGCGGAACAGGCCGGGGCCGCCGCTGCTCATCCATGGCGACGAACACCAGGATGCAGTCCATCGCCGGCCGGAACTGCCGGGCGCGCACGTCCGCCGCGTCGACGGTGACGACCACCTGCATGCTGGAACGGCCGGTGTGCGCGATGCGGGCGCTGACCTCGATCAGGTAGCCGTTGCGGATCGGCCGGGTGAAGTGCACATTGCCGACGTACGCGGTGACGCAGTAGCCGCCCGAGTAGCCGACGGCGCACGCGTAGCCGGCTTTGTCGATCCACTCGAGGACCCTTCCCGCCTGCACCGTGGTCCCGTCGGCCGCGACGTCGGTGGGCGCGGCGAGGAAGCGCAGCGTGATCGAATCTTCCATGGCGCCATCGTAGCCGCGCGTGGGGCCGCCGTTGCCGGTTCGCGGACGGGCCGCGCGCTGGACGGCCGAACGGCTGAGGGACGGCCGAACCGCAGAGGGACGTGGCCCGACTGCGGAGGGACCGACACAAAAACGTCCGCTCCCCGGAGACCCGGGAAGCGGACGTTTCGGCGCAGCCTGCGGCGGGCTCGGCTAGCGCCGGCCTGCCAGGGCGTCCTCGCGGCCTTCGAGTGCCGCCTTTTCCTCGGCCACCTTGGCGTCGTGGGCGGCGCGGATCGCGGTGTGCTCCGGGTTGCGGCGCAGCCACAGGTAGCCGATGCCGAGCGCGACGAACCAGACCGGGGTGAACAGCAGGGCAGCCAGCGTGTCCGGCTGGGTGGTCAGCGCCCACAGGATGAAGGCGAAGAAGGCCATGACCACGTAGGGCATGAACGAGCCGCCCGGCATCTTGAACTTGCTGGCCTCGTGCAGCTGCGGCCGGCGACGGCGGTACACGATGTAGCTGACCAGGATGATGGTCCAAACGAACATGAAGCAGAGCGCCGAAACCGTGGTGACCATGGTGAACGCCTCGGAAACGCTGCCCTCCGCGTAGAGCAGGACCACGCCCGCGAGCAGGAACATGCAGGAGAACAGCAGCGCGCTGCGCGGCACACCGCGGCTCGAGAGCTTGCCGAAGCGCTTCGGGGCATCGCCCTCCAGCGAGAGCCCGTAGATCATGCGCGACGTCGAGTAGATGCCCGAGTTCGCCGACGACGTCGCCGAGGTCAGGACCACGAAGTTCACGACGCCGGCCGCGCCGACGAGGCCGGCGAGGGCGAACATGCCCACGAACGGGGATTCGTCGGCGTTAAACCCGGTCCACGGCTGGACGGCCATCAGGATGATGAGGGCGCCCACGTAGAAAATCAGGATGCGGATCGGGATGGAGTTCACCGCCCGCGGCAGGTTCTTCTCCGGGTCCTTCGTCTCGGCGGCGGTGGTGCCGACCAGTTCGATTCCGACGAACGCGAACACGGCGATCTGGAACCCGGCCACGAAGCCCATGAAGCCGGTGGGGAACATTCCGCCGTGCTCCCACAGGTTCCCGAAGGAGGCGCGGACGCCGTCGTGCTCGAAGTTGGTGATGATCATGACCAGGCCGACGACGATCAGGGCCACGATGGCAATGATCTTGATCAGCGCGAACCAGAATTCGGTCTCGCCGAAGGCCCGCACGGTGGGCAGGTTCAGCGCGAGCAGCAGCAGGATGCAGGCGAGCGCCGGGATCCACAGCGGCAGGTCCGGCCACCAGAACGCCACGTAGTGCGCGATCGCGACGACGTCGGCGATGCCGGTGACGACCCAGCAGAACCAATACGTCCAGCCGGTGAAGAAGGCCGCCCACGGCCCCAGGATGTCGCCGGCGAAGTCGCCGAAGTTCTTGTACTCGGTGTTACTCAGCAGCAGCTCCCCCATCGCCCGCATGACGAAGAAGAGCATGAAACCGATGATCATGTAGACGAAGATGACCGAGGGGCCGGCGACGGAAATCGTCTTGCCCGAGCCCATGAAAAGCCCGGTGCCAATCGCACCGCCGATGGCGATCAACTGGATGTGGCGGTTGGATAAAGACCGCTGGAGGTGCGGTTCGGTGCTGGTGGCGCTCACTATGTTCCTTACGGGTGGGACTGTGCAGCTGCGGGAGGTTCCCTTCGAACCGGTCGGACGCAGGCTCCATTGCCCGTCCGGCCAGACCGAGAGCAAGCCGCCCGCGGCTCAGCCCGGAGGGGCCGACTGGGTGACCTACGCCACGAAAACCTATCTGTCGCGGCTCACGTGGGTCAAATCGAGAACAATCGGGAACGCCGTCCCGGCTGGCGCGCGTGGAAACGTGCGGTGAACAGGGCCGGCATTCCGCCGGCCGGCCGGTGGGCCGCGCTTCGCCGCCCGCCGGATGGCCTGTGGGCCGCGTTTAGCCGGATATAGTCGGGGCAAAATAACGTTTCATCGAGAGAGTCGGTGTCGATCATGAGTGCGAGCGTCGGGGTCTTGAAGGGCGCGCTGGGCGTGGTTGCCGCCCTGGCCATGTTCCTGCCGCAGCAGGTTCCGGTTTCGCAAGTGCCCGTCCAGCAGGTGCCGGTTTCGCAGGTGCCCGTCCCGCAGGTGCCGGTTTCGCAGGTGCCCGTCCCGCAGGCTCCCGCCTCAGGATCCGAGGAGGCCGTGCCGGTGATGCTGACCTTGGACGCCTCCGGCTCCATGCTCAACCCCGACGCCGACGCCAAGGGCACCCTGCGGATGGACGCAGCCAAGGCCGCTGCCAGGGAGCTGGTCGAAACCCTGCCGGCGGGATCGCAGCTGGGCCTCATGGTCTACGGCACCAACACGGACAGTTCCCCGGAGGCCCGGGCCGAGGGCTGCAAGGACGTGAGCGTGCTGTCCAAACTGGGCACCACAGATCCCGGGAAACTGGTCGATCAGATCGACTCGATCAAGGCGTCCGGCTACACCCCGGTGGGCGAGGCGCTGCGCCGGGCCGCCGCGGAGCTTCCCGACGACGGTCCCCGCAGCATTGTGCTGGTCTCCGACGGCATCGACACCTGCTCGCCGCCGCCGCCCTGCGAGGTAGCCAAGGACCTGGCAAAGGACGGCGTGGACCTGGCCATGCACACCATCGGGTTCAAGGTGGATGCGCAGGCCCGCAAGGAACTCGAATGCATCGCCAAGGCCTCCGGCGGCACCTACGCCGACGCGGACAACGCCGACACGCTCCGTGAGCAGATGGTCATCAAGACCGTCCGCGCGCTGAACCCCTACGACTTCGCCGGCATCCCGGTGACCGGCGGCAAGAGCGCCGCCGCTGCCGCGGAGGTGTCCACCGGCCAGTACCTGGACACCTTCGCCGCCGGCAGCGACAGGACCTACGAGGGCGGGACCCGCAAGTTCTACAAGGTCCACCTGGACGACGGCGAGCGCCTGCACGTCAGCGCGTCCCTGGTGATGCCGATCCGGGCCGGCAGCATGACCACCTACAGCGCGCTGGAGCTCGAGGTCTTCTCCCCCGACGGGCAGGAATGCCTGAGCTCGGTCCGCGAATCCCGCGACGAGGCCCGGCTCTCCGATGGCCCGGTCACCGCGGTGCTCTCCACTGGCGCCATGGGGAGCGGCGACCAAGAGTGCCTCGAGCCGACCGGCGGCGGCGACCTAGTGGTCGGCGTGACCCGGAGCGGTCCGGGCTGGAAAAAAGACCCGCTGCCGATGGAGCTGCTCTTCCTCGCCGAACCGGAGGCCGATACCACCGGACTGCCGGCCGGCTACGACGCCGTGACCAAGCTCGATCTGCTGAAGCCGGGCTCCAAGCCGCGCGAGACCACTCCCGGCAACAGCTTCAATTCCGCCCCCGAACTGGCGCCCGGCAGCTTTGCGGCCACCCTCATCCCCGGCGAGGTGCACTTCTACAGGGTGCCGGTGGACTACGGGCAGCAGCTGCGCGCCGTCGCCCAGCTCGGCGATTACGAAAAGGACATCTTCAATCCGTCCTACCTGCAGGTCGGCTTCGCCAATCCGCTGCGCCAGCCGGTGACGATCACCGACGGCACCTCCACGGGCGCCTACGGCATGACGTCCATGGCCGACCCGGGCACCAAGGTGGCAGCGAACTTCGCCTCTCCGGTGCGCTACCGCAACGCCGCCGAGGGCATTCACGACGTCCGCAACCTGTACCTTGCCGGCGACTACTACCTCCAGGTGGCCGTCGACCCGCTGTACTTCGAGGACGCCAAGGAGACGGAAATCCCCTACACCCTGACCCTGGATCTGGTTGGCGACGTCGAGCCGGGCCCCGGCACGGCCGAACCCGGTGCTTCGGCCGCGGCCACCGAATCCGCGGTGGCAGAACCGGCGGACCACCAGGCGGGGACGGCAACTGTCGTTGCCGTGGCGGACGACGGCGAAGGCCCGGCTTCGGTCCCGGCCCTCGCCTGGGGCATC
>NZ_JBNHGF010000240.1:0-4436 GCF_059091005.1 Arthrobacter sp. Y3223164 | reverse complement strand
GGCCGCACGGAGATTCCCCGACGGGATGCGCCGGATGATCCACGCCCGCGACGCCGTCTGCGCAAGGCCCTGGTGCGACGCCCCGATCCGGCACATCACCACATCGTGCCCTGGACGCAGGGCGGTGAAACGACCATGGCCAACGGCCAGGGGCTGTGCGAACAATGCAACCAGTCAAAGGAAGCCGAAGGCTGGTCCAGCCGCCCTGTTGATGGACCACACCACAAGGTGGAAACCACCACCCCCACCGGACACACCTACACCTCCACCCCGCCACCACTACCAGGCACCCTCGCTGCAGGTGGTGACTTTAGGTCCGCGTTCGCCGCCGAAGCGGCTCTTGGGGAGTCGACGGTGCGGGCACGGCGTCGTCGACGCTTCCGACTGATGTGTAGGCGCAGTTCCCCACGTCCAGCAATAAGGGCAATTAAGTTATAGCTGTGCGGATTGCGAGCGAACTGCACCTCTTCGGGTGTCCGGACCGTCCAGACCCGACGCCCGGTTCGGTCATGACGGGGACGGTAAGGCAGACTTGTACACGATGAGCATGCTGATCCCTTACCTGATGTCCGGTCCCCGCCCTGCCCAGTCCGCAGATGATACCTCTGCCCTCACCGGGGTGGCCGAGTGGGCCGTAGGGCTGATGGAAGGCATCGGGGCACCAGGCGCGGGTCTGGCGATCGCGCTGGAGAATCTTTTCCCGCCGCTGCCCAGTGAAGTGGTGCTCCCGCTGGCAGGCTTCACGGCCAGCCGCGGCAGCTTCAGCCTTATCGAGGCGCTGGTATGGACCACGCTGGGCTCGATTATCGGCGCGTGGGCGCTTTACGGGTTGGGCGCTTGGCTGGGCCGACGGCGCATGCGCGCCATTGCCGA
Organism: Arthrobacter sp. Y3223164; assembly: GCF_059091005.1. NCBI lineage: Bacteria > Bacillati > Actinomycetota > Actinomycetes > Micrococcales > Micrococcaceae > Arthrobacter > Arthrobacter sp. Y3223164. The sequence goes on along the minus strand of NZ_JBNHGF010000240.1, from coordinate 3,563 downwards.
CAAGCTTCCGCTGATCGACCTGGAAGATGTGGACAGGGTGGAAGCCTGGTTCAACCGCCACGGCTACAAGGCAGTCTTCTTTGGTCGCATGATCCCGATCTTCCGCAGCCTGATTTCCATCCCCGCCGGCATCGAGCGCATGCCGATGGGCAAGTTCCTCGCGCTCACCGCAGCCGGGAGCCTGATCTGGAACAGCATCTTTGTGCTGGCCGGCTTCTACTTGGGAGAGAACTGGCACATCGTGGAGGAGTACGCCGGCGTCTTCCAAAAGATCGTCATTGTCGTCGTCGTTGTTGCTGGCCTGTACTGGTTGACCACCAGGATCCGCAAGATCAGGAACCGGCGGGCGTAGGTAGCTGCTAAGGGCTGATCCTCCCATCGGTCAGCTTTGCCGCCGGCCCTGTAGACCTTCCGTTCCGCCGCCAGTTCCTCCGCACCACGAATCCTGCTCTAGCCCCCACCGGTCCTTACGGCGACGGACGCCACTCCGCTGACACCTCGCTGCCTTTACACCTTGACGGGCCCCCGGCCGCCAGGCATCGCCCTCACACCCCTTGACGGCAGTCCGCCGCCACCGTGATCCCTCACATCCTTGACGGGGCCTGCGCCGCCACCGTGATGCCCGCTGGCCCAAGTGCGCCGCTGCCGTATTGACGGGAACTGCCTGGCGTCCGCACCCCGGAGCCCGCGTACGAGCTCCGGGCCGGCTCGGCCTAGGCGTTCAGTGGCCCGATCCTCCTCCAGTTGACACGTACTCCACCTGTTGTATGGTTAGCTACATAAGTAATGAACCCGTGCACCCAACCCAACTAGGGGTGCAATGGGCCGGGAAAGGGAGGCGGCAGTGATCGATGACTCAAAGCCGATCTTCCTCCAGATCGCCGAGCGCGTTGAGAACGACATCGTGGACGGGGCGCTGGCCGAGGAAGGCCAGGTGCCGTCCACCAATGAGTTCGCCGCCTTCTACCGGATCAATCCCGCCACCGCGGCCAAAGGCGTCAACCGCTTGGTCGATGACGGGATTCTGTACAAAAAGCGGGGGATCGGCATGTTCGTAGCCGCCGGAGCCCGCTCCCGCTTACTGGCCCGCCGGCGTGACGACTTCTACCGCGAGTACGTTCAGCCGATGGCCCGGGAAGCACGAAAACTGGGTATCAGCACCGAACAGCTGACCGCAATGCTCCACCGCACCGAGTCCACCAGCGACATGACAGAGGGAAGCGTGTCCCCATGAGCTACCAGAACACACCCGCCATCGAACTGAGGCAGGTGAGCAAGTCCTACCGCGATGCCAAGGCACTGGACAACGTCAGCCTCCGTCTGGAGGGCAACCGGATCTACGGGTTGCTGGGTCGAAACGGCGCCGGCAAGACCACCCTGATGTCGGTGCTCACTGGCCAAGGCTTCCAGAGCAGCGGTGAAGCCTTGGTCTTCGGGCAGCACCCGTATGAAAACGACGCCGTGCTGTCCCGGATCTGTTTCATCCGGGAATCACAGAAGTACCCGGACGATTTCACCCCCCGGCAGGCGTTCAAGTCCGCCGCCCTGTTCTTCCGGAACTGGGACCAGGCCTACGCAGACCGGTTGGTCGAGGATTTTCAGCTCCCGCCCAAACGGCGGATCAAGAAGCTTTCCCGCGGCCAGCTCTCCGCCGTCGGCGTGATCATCGGGCTGGCATCCCGCGCGGAGATAACATTCTTCGACGAACCGTATCTGGGGCTCGACGCCGTGGCCCGCCAGATCTTCTATGACCGGCTGGTCGAGGATTTCGCCCACCATCCGCGCACCATCATCCTTTCCTCGCACTTGATCGACGAGGTGGCGAACCTGCTGGAGCACGTCGTGCTGATCGACCGCGGCCGGATCATCATGGACGACGACGCCGAAGCGATCCGCGGGACGGCCTTCACCGTGTCCGGCGGCGCCGCAGCAGTCAGGTCCTTCGCGGCGGGGCGGGAAGTGCTGCACCGTGAATCGCTGGGCTCGCTGGCCTCGTGGACCATCGACGGCAGGCTGTCGGATAGCGAACGCGCCGAGGCTGCGGAACTCGGTGTGGAGTTGGCGCCGGTGTCGCTCCAACAACTGGTCGTGCGGAAGACCACTGCTGCAACCGATGCCGTCGCCGATGCCGACTCCGAGCTGGAGGTCCTGAAATGAACCGCGTCATCAACGTAGCGCGCATGCAGTTGATCAATAAGTGGACCTTCCTGGGCATCCCCGCCGTAATCCTGCTGGCCTCCTTTCTGGTGACCCTGGCCATCTGGGCGATGATTCCTGCCGACGGCGGGACGCTATATTCCGGAACCGCGCAGGCGGTGATGTGGTACTTCCTGGCGCTGGGCATCCAGTCGCTGACACTGACGTTCCCGTTCTCGCAGGCGATGAGCGTGAGCCGCCGTACTTTTTACCTCGGCACCGTCGGCCTGTTCGCCGTCGTTGCTCTTGCCGTCAGTGTCCTTTACTACCTGCTGGGCCTGCTGGAAGTTGCCACCGGCGGCTGGGGCTTCAACGGCAGGATGTATGCCCTGGGCTGGATCGCCGACAGCAGCCCGATGGTGCAGATCCTGTTCTACTTCATCGCCATGGTTGCGTTGTTCATGATCGGTTTCTGGTTCGCCACCATCTACAAACGCTGGCAGGCGACCGGGATGTTGGTCACATGGATCGCGATCGCCGTGGTCCTGATCGGGCTGCTGGGCCTGATCGCCTGGCAGGGCTGGTGGCCGGCCGTCGGCGGGTGGCTGGTGGCCCAGACCCCGCTGAGCACCTCCGGCTGGACGGCGCTGTTCTGCGCGGCCCTGGCGGCCGGGTCCTACCTGACCCTCCGCCGGGCCACCCCCTGACCAAGCCCTGACCCGTCCGCAGGACGGCGGCCCCAGCGCGCGTTCCGGGGCCGCCGTCGGGCGTGTTGCAGGCGCAGAACCGTCGGTGCCGTCGCTTAGGGTTGAACGCGTGGCAGTTGACTTCACGGCGATCGATTTCGAGACGGCAAACGGGTTCCGGGGCTCCCCATGCTCCGTCGGCTTGAGCAAGGTCCGTGACGGCCGGATCGTCGAGGAAGCCTCCTGGCTGATGCGGCCGCCGGAGGGCTTCGACCACTTCGACCGGCGCAACGTCCAGATCCACGGCATCACCGCGGGCATGGTGGCGGGAAAGCCGCGTTTCGGCGAGATCTTCGCCGACCTGGCAGCCTTCATCGGCTCCGACGTGCTGGTCGCCCACAACGCCGCCTTCGACATGGGCGTGATTCGATCGGCTCTGGAGGTCTCGGAACTCTCCGGGCCGGCCTACGACTACGCCTGCACCGTCATCCTGTCGCGGCGCAGCTATTCGCTGGTGTCCTATTCCCTGCCGTTCGTCGCCGAGGCCGCAGGCGTGCCGCTGCACAACCACCACGACGCCGTGGCGGACGCGCGGGCCTGCGCCGGCATCATGATCGACATCGCCGGCCGCAACTCGGCCGGCAGCATTCCCGAGCTGCTGACCGCGATGCAGTTGCGCGCCACGCGCCTGGAGGCCTACCTCCCCGGCAGCGCGGCGGTGTCCAAACCCACCCGGACGGC
>NZ_JBNHGF010000239.1:0-4476 GCF_059091005.1 Arthrobacter sp. Y3223164 | reverse complement strand
CCGCCTCCCGGCGCCGGGCCTAGACGGCGGCCCCGTAGCGGACGGCGGCGCGGGCACGGGCCTTCACGGCTTCTTCCTCACGGTTCTTCGGCGGCGCCGCGGTCACCAGGTCGTCGAGCAGGTGGGCGGTGATGTGCGCGATCTCGTGCACCGCCCGGTTGAAAGCTTCCTCGTTCGCCTTCGACGGCTTGTTGCTGCCGCTGACCTTGCGCACGTACTGCAACGCGGCGGCCTCAATTTCGGCGTTCGTGGCGGCGGGCTCGAAGTTGTGGAGCTGGCGGATATTCCGGCACATGTCGGGCCTCCGGTTCGGATCGTGGATGCTGGCTGGTTCCAGTTTGCTCCCCCGCCGCGGCATCGCACCACCCCGGCAGGGCACCGCCTCCGACTTCCTCGACCACTGGCCCGCCACCCTCGGAAGGAGCACAGTAAGTGGTAGGGAGTCAGACTCGACCGGGGCAACCCGAGCTGGACAGGAGACCATCATGAAAACAGCAGTCCTCGGAACCGGCAGGGTCGGCCAAACCATCGCGGTCCGCCTGGCCGAGCTCGGCCACGCCGTCACCATCGGAACCCGCGATCCCGAAGCCACGCTGTCCAGGACCGAGACAGATGCCATGGGCACCCCGCCCTTCACCGTCTGGGCGGCCGACAACCCCGGCATCGGAGTCACCCGCTTCGCCGACGCCGCAGCCGGGGCCGAGCTGATCATCAACGCCACCAACGGCAGCGCCTCCCTGGACGTGCTGACCCAGGCCGGGGCCGAGAACCTCGACGGCAAAGTCGTGCTCGACATCGCCAACCCCTTGGACCCCAGCACCGGGATGCCCCCGACCCTCTTCGTCAAGGACACTGACTCCCTCGGCGAACAGATTCAGCGCGCCTTCCCGGCCGCGCGCGTCGTGAAGTCCCTCAACACGCTCACCGCCGACCTCCAGGCCCGCCCCGGGCTGATCTCCGACCCCGGAACGGTCTTCGTGTCCGGCAACGACGCCGACGCCAAGAATACGGTCACCGAGCTCCTGAAGGCCTTCGGACATCAGGACGTGATCGACCTCGGCGACATCACTACCGCCCGCGGCGCCGAAATGCTCCTGCCGGCCTGGCTCCGCCTCTGGAGCGCGCTCGGCACGCCCCGCTTCAACTTCAAGATCGTTCGCTAGCCCGCTGGAGATACTTCCGGTTCACCGCCGGTTTAGGGCCGCGCAGCTCATCCGCCCGGACCAGCACCACGCCCGCCACGATCAGAGCGCCGCCGACCAACTGGATGGCCGCGGGCAGCTCGCCCAGCAGCAGCCAGGCCCAGATGACGGCGAAGAGCACCTCGGTCAGCGAGACGAAGGAAGCCACCTTGGTACCGAGCGCCCGGGCGGCCATGATGCCGGTGACATAGGACAACACCGTGGACAGCAGCACCAGCCCGACCAGCGGCACCCACCACTGGGTCTGCCAACCGGCCAGCTCGACGCCGGCCGTGCTGAAGGACATCGGCAGGATCTGCACCGCGCCCAGGACGACGATGGCCACACCGCCCACCAGCAGGCCGCCGGCGGCCAGCACCAGCGGCGGCAGCGAGTCGTTTTGCTTGGCGGTGATGAAGAAGTAGACCACCAGGCAGACGGCGGCGCCCAGCCCCCACAGTACGCCGGCAACGTCCAGCTTGACCGGCCCAAAGACGTCGAGGACGAGCATGAGGCCGGCCACCGCAAGCACGGTACCGGCGATGGTCGCGGGCCGCGGCAGTCGGCGGCTGGTCAGCCAGAGCCACAGCACAATCAGCACGGGCGCCAGGAACTCCAGCAGCAGCGCCACCCCCACTGAGAGGCTGGCAACGGCATTGAAGTAGAAAAGCTGGCAGCCGGCCACGCCGATCAGCCCGAACAGCCCGATGGTCTTCCAGTTTTGCCGCAGTTGGTCCCACCGGCCGCGCAGCATGAACGCGGCGGGCAGGGACAGCACCAGCGCCGCGGCCACCATGCGCACCGCCACCGCCGAGCCCGGCGTCCAGCCGGCCTCAAGAAGCGACTTGGCGAAGGGTCCCGAGAGTCCGAAGATCGCCGAAGAGGCCAGGGCGATGCCGACGCCGGCCACTGCGGAGCCGGGGCGCGGCGGGGCTGTCTGGGTACGCTGTTCGGCGGCGGTGGAGGCCATGACGGATCCTTGGGGAAGTGCGGGTTCGCTCCCGGCGCAGAACAGGTCTGTCAGGAGTCATGAGCGGTATACTACTGACAATATCGCCGCCACTGTCAGGGGTCAATATGGTCTTTGCTCATGACACCGAGCACTCGCTGGTGGATGCGGCCCGGCTGATCAATACGGCCGAGGTCTTCCCGGACACCCTCGCCAGCGTAGCGGATCTCGATGCCCTCGTGGCGGACTTCGGCTTCACCGGCTCGCGCACGCATACGACGGCGGAGCTGGAGGCGGTCCGCGCCCTGCGCCCCGTGCTCAAGGAGGTCTGGTCCGCGACGGAGGACCGCGCCGTCGTCGTTGTCAATACGATCCTGGCCGACGCCGGCGCCATCCCGCAGCTGGTCAAACACGACCAGTGGGACTACCACCTGCATGCCACCAGCCCGGACGCGCCGCTGGAGGTCCGTATGGCCGTGGAGGCGGCGATGGCGCTGGTGGACGTGATCCGCGAGAAGCAGCTGGACCGCCTGCGGACCTGCGCCGCGGACGACTGCACCGCGGTGCTGGTGGACCTGTCGAAGAACCGGTCGAAGCGTTTTTGCGATACCGGCAACTGCGCCAACCGCACACACGTGGCCGCCTATCGGGCCCGCAAGTCGGCCGCCAACGGTTGACCGGAGGACGGTACTAGCGGCTGCCGGCGGAGTAGGGCGGGCCGGGATCGAGGTCGATGACCGTCCGCAGCGGCGGCAGCAGCGAATCTTCCCAGCTGGCGGTGAACACCAGGTCGTCCGGGCCGTTCAGCCGGCTGTTGGATTCGATGACCGGCCCGTGTTCGTAAAGGTACGCTGCCACGTTGAAGGCCAGTTCCACCATCTGGTTCGGATCCTTGTCGCGGAAGTGCACCTGCACGTCCGGCAGGCCCAGCTGGTACATGCCCAGGCTGTCCACCACCATGGCGCCCTCGTCGTTGCTGACCAGGAAGAACCGCATGTTCACCGGGCCCGCCAGCGGGTGGGCCGCCTCAAGCTCCAGGGGGTCCCGCCAGTGCGAGTTGTGCAGCCACCGGACCGCCGCCGGCCGCGTCTCGGCGGCCAGCAGGCGCAGCACCCGCTGGAAAGACTCGACCCGCGGCTTGGGTTCGAAGCCGCTGGCCACCACCTCCGTGACCAGGATGCGGTGCGTGCAGCCGGGAACCTGCTGCTCGGCGTCGGGCCAGGACCAGCTTTGGTCCGCGGGGGTTGCCGCCAGCGCCTCGACCGCGGACAGCGGCCCGCGGGGAACGGCCACTCCGGTGCTCAGCCGGATCGTTTTCACGCCGGAGACGCCGTTGATGTCGAAGGAGTGCGCGGCGTGCGGCAGCAGGGCTACGCCGTCGGAAAAGGAGGCGCCGGGGAATTCCTCCGCCAACCGCGCCTGGAGTTCCTCGCTGAAGAGCAGGGGTTCCGACCGGTACCACAGCTCCGCGGCCACCGTGGTCTTGGCCTCGGGCGGTTGTCCGCCGCCGGTCGCCGCGGTGTCGCCGGGATCTGCCGGGACGGGCAGGTGCGGGGAAGGCTGGCCGGAAGTCATGCTGCCATGCTCGTCAGGTCCGGCCGGGCCGGCGCCAGGCATCAGCGGCGCGCGTCGCCGTCGTCGTCGTTCCCCGAGAGGCGGTTGGTGGCCTCGGGGTTCGCGGCGGCCTCCGCCGCCTGCTGTTCTTCCACCTGGGCCCGGCTCTGCGGCGTGCCGGGGGCGGGAACAGTGCCGGCGCCGCCGGGGATCTTCGAGGAGACCCGATGGATCCCGGAGCCCTCGCTGAGGTGGCTCGGGTTCTCCTTGGTGGACATGGTCAGCACCGCAACAATCAGCAACGAGGCGATGAAGGCGATGCCGGCCGCCGTCACGCCGAGGTCCCAGCGCAGCAGGTTTCCGGACCCGCCGGTGGCGAAGACCATGGTCAGCGCGCCCGCTATCACGGCCAGTACCGCCGAGAAGATCAGCGGGCCCTTGACGGACATCCGTCCTTCGTCCGGACGGCCAGACGCGTTCTTGCCCACGATGATTTCCTCCTGCTGACGGATAAAGCCTGCATCCAGTCTACCGGCCGTAGAAGTTGCCGCGCAGGCGCCGGTGGCGCCGGCCACACCCGCGGGCTGTATTCAGCCGGCCGTAGGCTGCCTGGCGTCGTGGCGCAGGCTGAGGGCGGCGATCAGCAGGACGACGGCGATGATGATCGCCGCCCCGCCCAGCACCCCCAGCAGCGCATGCGGGCCCAAGTGTGCGAAGAAGGGCAGCGCGACGCCGAAGCCCACGGACACGGCACCGGTGATCAGCCAGTCGCGGGCCAGCACGGACCCGGCC
>NZ_JBNHGF010000238.1:0-4523 GCF_059091005.1 Arthrobacter sp. Y3223164 | reverse complement strand
GCCTGGCCCGGGTCAGCGCGCGGCGCTACCTGGAGTACCTGGTGTCGCGCGGCGAGGCACGGATCACCCCGCGCTACGGGGCAGCCGGCCGGCCGGAGAAGTTTTACGTCCCGATAGGCCGCTAGGACCGTGTTCCGGCCCCGCTCACGAGTCAGGACGGGGCCTGCGTCCCGACCAGACGTTAGGACGGGGTTTGCCGGGCCCGCCGCAGGATCTGCTCGGCGTGCTTGAGGACCGGCCCGTCGACCATTTGGCCGCGGAACCGGAAGGCCCCGGATTCGGTGGCGGCGGCGGCCAGCAGCGCGGCCGCATGGTCGGTTTCCTCCTCGCCCGGGCGATAAGCGGCCCGCACCACGTCGGCCTGGCTGGGGTGGATGATGGCCTTGGCCGCGAACCCCGAGGCGACGGCGTCCTCAGCCTCGGCGGCGAGCCCGCCGAGGTCCGCTATGTCGAGGTAGACCGAGTCGATGGTGGCCTTGCCGTAGGCGCCGGCGGCGAGCAGGACCTGCGAACGCGCCTGCCGGGCCACGTCCCGATAGGTTCCGGACGCGAACCGGCTGGAGCTGCCGCCCAGTGAGGCGACCAGGTCCTCGGCTCCCCACATCAGCGCGGTGACGTTCGCGCAGCGTGCCAGTTCCGCGGCGCGCAGCACGCCGAGGGCCGTCTCGCACAGGGCCACCACCGAGTACTCCCCCAGCCCGCCGGCGGCCGCCGCGTCCTCCGCCTTTGCCAGCATGATGGTGCGGTAGCCGGACCGGCGGACGGCCTCCAGGTCCGGTGCGTGGTCGGCGGTGCCGGCCGCGTTGACCCGGACGATCGTCCGGTCGGGGTCCAGCGGGTTGTCGATGATGGCTGCCCGGGCCGCCGCACGGTCGGCCGGAGCAACGGCGTCCTCCAGGTCCAGGATCACCGCGTCGGCGCGTGCGGCCGCCTTGCCGTACCGGTCCGGGCGGTCCGCCGGACAAAACAGGATGGCCGGTCCCATGCCGAAGCCGGTCATCGGCTTCCGTCCCCGGGCCGGCCGTCCCACAGTTCGGCGTCGGCCGTTTCCGAGCCCGCGATGGCGTCCGCGTGGCCATCCTTGGTCCACATCAGGCAGCTGCGCGTCACCGTGGCGACCACATCCCCGTGCTGGTTCCGGCCGGTATGGTGCATGGTCACCACCCCGGTCCCCGGCCGGGACCGGGACAGCCGCTTGTCGGTGACCACCGTCTCCGTGTACAGGGTGTCCCCGTGGTAGAGCGGGTGCGGGAACGTCACGTCGGTCATGCCCAGCTGAGCCACGATCGTGGACTGGGTGAGCTGGCCGACCGACTGGCCCACCACGGTGGCGAGGGTGAACATGGAATTCATCAGCCGCTGGCCGAACGGCTGCTCCGCCGCCCACGCCGCGTCCAGGTGCAGCGCCTGGTTGTTCATGGTGGCGGTGGTGAAGAAAACATTATCCGCCTCGGTGACCGTCCGGCCCGGCCGGTGCGCGTAGATGACGTCTGCCTCGATCTCCTCGAAGTAGAGCCCGCGCTGGATGATCACTTTCTGCGCCCCGGCCGCTTCCGACGGCGTCGCCGCTGCCCCGGCGTCGGTGTTCACCGGGCACCCGCCTGGTACTGGTCGACCCGGAGCTCGGCTCCGGTGGCCGCCACGACGTCCCGCATGTCGACGCCGGGGGCCGTCTCGCGCAGCACCAGTCCCTGCTCCCCGACGTCGATGACCGCCAGGTCGGTGATGATGGTGTCCACGCAGCCCCTGCCGGTCAGCGGCAGCGTGCATTCGGTCAAAATCTTGGGATTCCCGTCCCTGTCCACGTGTTCCATCATGACGATCAGCCGTTTGGCGCCGAAGACCAGGTCCATGGCACCGCCCATGCCCTTGACCATCTTGCCGGGGATCATCCAGTTGGCCAGGTCCCCGGTCCGGGACACCTGCATGGCGCCGAGAACGGCGACGTCGACGTGCCCGCCGCGGACCATGCCGAAGGAAGCGGAAGAGTCGAAGATCGCCGCTCCCCGGTTGAGCGTGACGGTCTCCTTGCCCGCGTTGATCAGGTCCGGGTCGATGTTGTCCTCGGTCGGATAGGGGCCGACGCCGAGGATCCCGTTCTCCGAATGCAGGATGACTTCCACGCCGTCGGGGATGTAGTTGGGGATGAGGGTGGGCATGCCGATGCCCAGGTTCACGTACTGCCCGTTTTCCAGTTCCTTGGCCACCCGGGCGGCCAGTTCGTTGCGCGTCAGCGCCATGGCGTGCTCCTTACTTCCCGGTCGCGCCGGTGTCGTGGCCGGCCAACCGCACCGTGCGTTTTTCGATCCGCTTTTCCACCTCCGGCGCCACCACCACCCGCTGGACGAAGATGCCGGGGGTGTGGATCTGCTGGGGGTCCAGTTCGCCCGGTTCCACGAGTTCCTCGACCTCGGCGATCGTGATCCTGCCGGCCATGGCGCACAGCGGATTGAAATTCATGGCGGTCACGTGGAACACCAGGTTGCCCAGGCGGTCGCCCTTCCAGGCGTGCACCAGGCCGAAGTCGGGCCGCAGGGATTCCTCCAGCACGTAGTCGGCCCCGCCGAAGCTGCGGACTTCCTTCGGTTCGGACGCCTTGGCGACCCCGCCGTCGGCGTCGTATTTGCGCGGCAGCCCGCCCTCGCTGACCTGGGTGCCGACCCCGGCGGCCGTATAGAACGCGGGTATCCCGGCCCCGCCGGCGCGCAGCTTTTCCGCCAGCGTCCCCTGGGGGGTCAGCTCCACTTCCAGCTCGCCGGCCAGGAACTGCCGGGCGAACTCCTTGTTCTCGCCCACGTAGGAGCTGATGGTGCGCCGGATCCGCCCGTCGGCCAGCAGCACGCCCAGCCCCCAGTCGTCCACGCCGCAGTTGTTGCTGATGGTTTCCAGGTCGGTGGTGCCGGCGTCGTGCAGGGCCTGGATCAGCGCCACCGGAATGCCGCACAGGCCGAAGCCGCCCACGGCCAGCGAGGCGCCGTCGGGAATGTCCGCCACGGCCTCCGCGGCGGAAGCTACTACCTTGTCGATCACTGCGTCCTCCTCTGCCTGCGGCCCGTCAAAGCCCCAGTTCGCGGGCGATGAGCATCAGCTGCACTTCGGTGGTCCCTTCCCCGACCTCCAGGATCTTCGAGTCACGGTAGTGGCGCGCCACCCGGAATTCGTTGATGAAGCCGAAGCCGCCGAAAATCTGCGTGGCATCGCGGGCGTTGTCCATGGCGGCTTCGCCTGCCACCATCTTGGCAATCGCGGACTGGGTTTTGAAGTGTTGGCCGGCGAGCATCCGGGCCGCGGCGTCGTAATACGCCAGCCGCGCCGTGTGCGCGCGGGCCTGCATCCGGGCGATCTTGAACTGGATGGCCTGGAAGGAGCCGATGCTGGTGCCGAAGGCCTGGCGCTCCTTGGCGTAGCGCACCGCCTCGTCCACGCAGCCCTGCGCCGCGCCCGTGGCCAGCGCGGCGATGGCGATCCGGCCCTCGTCCAGGATTTGCAGGAAGTTCGCATACCCCCGGCCGCGGCGGCCCAGCAGGTTCTCCTCCGGGACCCGGACGTTGTCCAGGGTGAGCGGATGCGTGTCGGAGGCGTTCCAGCCCACCTTGTTGTACGCCTTCTCGGCGGTGAAGCCCGGGGTGTCGGTGGGAACCAGGATGGTGGAAATCTCCTTCTTCAGCGAGCCGTCGTCGCGCTCCGAGGTGCCGGTGACCGCCGTGACGGTGACCAGCCGGGAGATGTCGGTGCCGGAATTCGTGATGAATTCCTTGTGCCCGTTGACCACCCACTGCCCGTCCACGAGCTCGGCCCGGGTCTTCGTGCCGCCCGCGTCGGAGCCCGCTTCGGGTTCGGTCAGGCCGAAGCCGGCGAGCGCCTCGCCGCTGGCCAGCATGGGCAGCCACTGTTGTTTCTGGTCCTCGCTGCCGAAGCGGTAGATGGGCATGGCCCCCAAGGAGACCCCGGCCTCCAGGGTGATCGCCACCGATTGGTCCACCGCACCGAGTTCTTCCAGCGCCAGGGCGAGCGCGAAGTAATCGCCGCCCATGCCGCCGTACTCCTCGGGGAACGGGAGGCCGAACAGTCCCATCTCGCCCATCTGTGCCACCACTTTGTACGGGAAGCTGTGCTCCTCGTCGTGCTTGGCGGACACCGGGGCCACCACCTCGCGGGCAAATTCCCGCACGGTCTCCACCAGGTCCTGGTAGTCCTCGCTCAGTGAAAAGTCAGGCATGGTCATGCCCCTTTCTGTTCAGGTTCTTCGGGGACAGGATCCGCTGCCCGCACGACGGCGACGATCTGGCCGGCCTTGACCAGGTCGCCGGGTTTGAGGTTGATGCTGGCCTCGCCGGCGATCGCGGCGCTCAGCTGGTGTTCCATCTTCATCGCTTCCACCGTCAACAGCGGCTGGCCGGCCACCACCCGGTCGCCGTTGGCCACCGCCACGGATGTCACCGTCCCGGGCATCGGCGAGCGCACCTCGGGTGATGCCTCCCCCTCGGCTTGGCGGACCCCCGCGAGGGCATCGGCGAGCCGGC
>NZ_JBNHGF010000237.1:0-4523 GCF_059091005.1 Arthrobacter sp. Y3223164 | reverse complement strand
GCCGCCACACCGCCGCCGCATAGAGCACCGCGGCTGCCGCCGGCACCGCCGCCTGGACAGCCGGCGGCCACACCAGCACATGTGCGGCCAGCCACGGCGCCGCACCGAAGACCAGCAACAGGAAGGCGGCCATCGCCACAACTTCCCGCGAGGTCGGCACAATATGCAGTGTCCGGTGCACCTGGATCAGGCACAGGACATTTTTGAGTACAATCGCCGAGGCCCACGCTGCCGCCGCCCCGAAGATGCCAAGCACCGGGACCAGCAACAGGCAGAGCACCACATCGGCGGCCAGTGCCAGCGCGACGTTGATCAGCGACAGGCTGCTGCGTCCGGCCATCAACAGCAACACGTCCAGCGGTCCCATGGCCGCGCCAATCAGCATGGCGCAGGCCAGCAGTTGCAGGCTTCCGGCAGCGAGGGCGAAGGAGGAACCGAACAACAGTTCCAGGAGCCATTCGGCATAGGCAGCGATCAAGAGGTACACCGGCCAGGTCAGCATGACCGCCCACAGCGTCATCTTCCGTGCCACCATCTTGGCCTGGTCCGGCTGCCCGCGCGCGAGGAGCCGCGCAAGTTGCGGTTCGCTGACCTGTTGCATCGCGCTGGTGGCCATCTGGCCCACCACCAGGAATCGCGTGACGGCGGTGTACAGCGCGGCGGCCGACGGCCCGGCGAGCACCGTGACCAGCGCGATGTCCGCCCGCTGCAGCCCGACCTGCGCCAGCCGGGCCAAGCCGCGGGGGATCGTGAAGTTCCAAAATGCGGCGCGCGCAGCGTTGGCGCTGCTGGGACAGTCGATGACGGCTGCCGGCGAGGTGCCGGTGAGCGAGCCCGGATTCGCCCGCAGGATCCGCAGCAGCCCCGCGGCCGCGAGAACCAGCCCCAGCAGGTAGGGCGCCGTCCAGGCCAGGGCCAGCCCTACGGCGTCGGCACCTGATAAGCCTGCCAGCAGGACGCAGGCAAGCTGCAGGCAGGGGCGCAGCAGACGCTCGACGACGATCGTCGGCCGCATGTGCGCAAGTCCCCGCGAGACGGCCAGCAGAAGCTCGTACGTTGCGCCAATGGGCAGCGCGGCGGCGAAGACCACGATCACGTCCCGTGTCGCCGGCGCGCCTCCGAGCAGCTGTCCGAGCGGCCCGGCCAGCAGCATTCCGGCGGCCATCACGACCAGGCTGGCGGTCAGGGCGGCCAGCAGGCCTTCCACAACCAGCCGGCGGTTGTGCCTGCTCTCGGAGCGAGCGTTGTTCCATGCAATGGACCGGATGAGTCCCTGGTCCACGCCGAGTTGGCACAGTGCCAAGGCAATCAAAAACAGCGACGTCACGGCGAACAGGGAACCGGCGGTCTCCAAGTCCCAGAGCCGGGAGACCAGGACAATGAGCACGAAGTTTGCCCCGGCAGAGATCCCGCTCCCCAGGATGTTCACACTGCCGGAGCGTGCTATCCGGCGGACTGCGGCTTGGCCGTCGTCGTCATCCTGCCGGACGCGCCCGTTACCCTTGGCGAACACGGAAGACGCCACCGGTCAGCTGCGGGAGAGCGGCCGGGTGCGCTCGTCGACCCCCGTTGAGCCTGGCCCGTCGGCGGTGCTCCCGCCATCGACGGGTCCCCCTACCGGGACCGGTTCAAGGCTGGCCGCTTCCTGGCGTTGGGTCGCGGGCGGCGGCGGCGTGGCCCTGCGCCGCCTGGAACTCCGGCGGAGGAGCACCGATCCAAGCATGGCGGCACCACCATTGCCCAGCAGTTCGCGGGCCGCCGACGCTTCCATGGCTGTAGACCGGCCCTGTGCCGCGACCAACACCGCCTCACGGCAAGCGCGCATCAGCGAGCCGCCAGTGGCCGAGTCGGCGGTAGGTCCAACAACGAGCACTAAATCCGAGGCGTTCTGCAGGGTGGCCAGCACGGTGTCCAGGCCGCGGTGCTGGACCAGCGCCGACAGGCGTTGCGGCTCCCGCCCCGTTTCCAGCACCGCTACGTGCTCGGAAACCGGAACCAGGAGCGTCCGGGCTTCCGACGGCGGACGTTGGCCGTTCAAAAGCTCGCTCAAGCCATCCCTGGCCGCTGCACCGTCCTGCCCGGGGGCGGACGCCTTGCGATCAAGCGGCGCCGTGCCGTCCGCCATCACCACCACGGTGCGGAGACCGGCTTCCTCGAACGCCTGCGCCAGCCCTTCGGACACCTGCCGTGCCGCCGTTCCTTGCGAGAGACCGGCAAGCAGGACAGTGTTGTTCGGCAGGAACGTCACGCGCTGCAACGCGTTGCTCAGCCGGCGATAGTCGTCCAAGGCGGTCTCCGCGTTCCCCCCTGCCGCGAGCGCTTCCACCGTGCCGAGCACCGGACCTGTTCCTGCGGCAACAAGATCCGGTCCGTCAAGGATCCGCTGATGCAGATGCTCGCGCAAGAGGGCCAGCCCGACGCCCACTGCCACGGCCACAAGGACTATCCCCCCGGCAATCAGCAGCGGGTCCACGCCGTCAGGGACGGTGGGGAGGCTGGCCGGATCGATGATGTCTCCGGGATCCAAGGATCCTGCCTCCGCGTCCGAAGCCTCCAGCCTTATTTCCGCAAGCTGGTTGGCGTACAGGGAGACCTGCTGCTCGAGGTCCAGTACGGCCGCCTGGTCTGGTTTTTCCGCGGCCCGCGCCTCGTTTAGCGCGGCGGACGCCTGGTCCAGCAGCTGCGTCGCGGACGCGATCTGCTCATCGTGCATCGCCGATCGGGCCTCCAGTACGTCGGCGGCCCGGTCGCTGCGGTACTGCAGGTAGGCCTCGGCCAGCGCCCCGGCCACGGACTGGGCCTGGGCCGGTGAGTCAGCGGTGTAGGTGATGTGCACTACCTGGGAGTTGGACGGCACCTCCGTGGCGATGAGCTGCCCGGCATCTTCGCCGAGCGCATCTCCGACAGATTCCCTGGCGAGTCCGATCACGGCCTGCGTGTGGACCAGCCCGGCCTCGGTGGTTAACGCGGCGAGCTGCTCGTTTCGCGTCGGCGGCGTCGCCGGCGAGAAGGGATTGCCCGACAACGGTTCCAAGAAGACAACGCTGGTCGACGAATACTTGGGCACGCTGCCCGCAACATAGGCTCCGGCGCCAAGTACCCCCAGCAGCACCACGGCCAGCAGCAACAGCCAATGCCGGCGCATGGCACGGCCAAAGAATGCTGGGCGCGCCGATGAATCGTCCATGATTAAACCCCCAACTTTTGCCGGCCGGCTTCCGCCTCCGGCGTCCCCCAAAAGTTTTCCCCAAAAACGCCCGCCTCATGCCCCAAGCGGTGCGTCGTGCCCAGTCTTGCACAGAACCACAACGTGTGGAATAGCCTGCTGGGGCAAAAATTAACGCTTTCATCAATAGCGCCGATGCTTTCCCCGAAATCCTTGACAGGAATCAATGCCGCCGTGATTATTGGCAAATCTGGGGGCGAACGGCCGGCACAATTGCCGTGCCGCGGGGAACGGCTTCCAGCCATGGGGGAGTCGTGATGGGTATCAACATGTCAAGCGCTCGGCCGGCTGTAAAGCCGCGGGTGGATGCGGCAAAGCGGGAGGACAGCGGCGTGCGCCGCATGGCGCCACTCACCAAGCGGGGGGAGCACGGCGGCGCGCTGCAAGGGCGGCAACATCCGGCGGTCCTGATGCTCGGCGGATTCGGCCGCAGCGGGTCCACCCTGTTGGAACGTTGCCTGGCAGAATGCCCCGACGCCGTCGGCGTGGGCGAAGTGCTTCATCTGTGGGAACGGGGGCTGCGCGACGACGAGCTCTGTGGTTGCGGCCTGCCGTTCAGCCAGTGTGGTTTCTGGCAGCAGGTTGGCGAAGCTGCTTACGGCGGCTGGCCACGGGTGGATTCCATGCAGGCGATTCAGGACCGCTTCGCGGTCGTGCGGAACCGCTTCCTGCCGGAGCTGGCGTCCGGGCTGCCGCTGCCGGGACGCAGGAAGCCCCGGGAACGCCTCCTGCACCGGCTCGACTCCCTGTACGGGGCGATTGCCCAGGTCAGCGGTGCCGGTCTCATCATCGACTCCAGCAAACATCCCGCGTACGCATACTTGCTTCGTGCGGCCAAGGTGCGGCTTCGATGCGTGCTGGTGGTCCGGGACCCTCGCGGGGTGGCGTATTCATGGGCCAAGGTCGTGAGGCGTCCCGAGAGCACGGGCGCGGAGGCGCTGATGCCCCGGTACTCGACGGCTGCCGCGGTCACCCGCTGGACCCTGTATGGAGTCCTCTTCCACGCCCTGACGCTGCTGCGCGTACCGGTCATGACCGTGCACTATGAGGATTTCATGGCCAGGCCACGCGAAACAGTCCACGATGTCCTCCGATTCGCCGGCGTGAACGCCGGTGCGGCGATGGAACACATCAGCCCCGCGGAAGTGCAACTCGCTGCCCATCACACCGTGGCCGGCAACCCGATGCGGTTCCGCACCGGCGCGCTGCCCATCCGTTTGGATGAGGCTTGGCGGCGGCAGATGCCGGTGAGGGACCGGCGGATCGCCGCCGTGCTCAGCGCCCCGCTGCGCGCCGC
>NZ_JBNHGF010000236.1:0-4537 GCF_059091005.1 Arthrobacter sp. Y3223164 | reverse complement strand
ACCAGCTTGCGGGCGCCGGTGCGGGCGCCGCGGCTGAAGCGGCGCTGCAGCACCCAGAGCAGCCCCAGCACCACGGCCAGCGAGAGCGCTACCCGCACGGCAAGGACGACTGTCTCCATCTAGAGGAGTCCTTCGGGCACGTCGAGGATCTTGGTGATGCGCACGGCGTAGTCCTGGTCGACGACGACGACCTCGCCGTGGGCGATCAGGCGGCCGTTGAGCAGCACGTCGGCGGGGGCGCCAGCCGAGCGGTCCAGTTCGATCACGCCGCCCGGTTCCAGGTTCAGCACATCGCGCACGGACATCCGCGTTCGGCCGATTTCCACCGTCAGGGCCATTTCGACGTTGTTGATGCGGCCCAGCTTGGCCAACACCGAGTCGTCGGCGCCGTGGCCGGCCGGGTTCTCGCGCAGCCGGATGGCGAACCAGCCGCCGGCCTCGCCGTCGCCGCCGGTGAGCTTGAAGACGGCGGCTTCCGGATCGGAGAACAGCGCCGCGGCGTTGCCGACGCGTGCCTCGCCCAGCACACCGGCGCCGAGCACGGATGTGGCAGCTTCCAGCGCCGGGCGCAACAGGTCGGCGGCCGAAACCAAGGGGGAATCCGTGCCCGCGGCGGCGGACAGGGCGGCCTGGTCGGCCACCACCAAGGCCACGTCGGCCGAGGTTCCGCCCACGAAGGACCCGACGACGGCGGAGGCCACCTGCCCCGGCAGCGGCCCGCCTTCATCCTGGCGCACTGCGTAGAGCGGCGTGTTGGTGGGCAGCAGCCCCAGGAGCGCGTCGGCGGCAGCAGCCTGAAGGGTCTGGGTCTGTGTCATCGGGCGTTCTCCTCGGTTGTAACAATGACTCCGGCCAGGCGGTTGCCGTTGGCGCCCACGGCGGCGTGTGCCAGCCGTTCGCCGTTGATGGCAACATCCAGCGGGCGGTGTTGCGGGTGCGGCAGCGGCAGCAGGTCGCCGATGGCCAGGTCGAGGACCTGGCCGGGCCGCACGCGCATGGGGGCGAACTGCAGGGATACGTCCACCGGGATTTGCACCAGCTGGGTCTCCAGCAGTTTTCGCGCGTTGGCCGGGCTGCTCATCGCGAACGAATCACGCAGCTGGGTCAGCAGTACCTCGGCCGGGATGGCGACCGTGGCGGGCGCGGACAGGTCGCCGACACGGATTTCGAAGGTGGCAACGATCATCAGGTCGTTGGTGGCCGCCGCCTGCGCGAACTGCGAGTTGTAATGGATCTGGTCCAGGCTGATGGGCGTGGTGAGCAGGGAACCCAGCGAGTAGCGCAGGTCCTCCAGCGCATCCTCCATCAACCGGCTGACCAGGGCCTGTTCAATCTGCGTGAACTTGCGGTCCGGATAGTCGTGGCTGCCGTTGCCGCCCAGCATATGGTCGACCCACGTCATCGCGGCCTTGGTCGGAAACTGGATCACGGCCTTGCCGGTGATGTCATCGAGGGCGCAGAGAACCATCGCAGTACTGGCCGGCAACGAGGCCGCGTACTCGTCGTAGGTCTGCATCTGGACCTGCTCCGACGTGACCGTGCAGATCACGCGGACCTTGGCAGTCAGCTGGGTGCCCCACTGTCGGGCGAATGTTTCGAAGGCCAACTCCAGCACGCGGGAATGCTCGCGCGCCAGGGTGGTCGGCCGCCGGAAGTCGTAAACTTCGACGGCTCTGGCCGGCTTTTCGGGCGCGCTAGAGTGCGCATGTTCCTGGACCGTCACAGCAGGCACTATCGGCAGCGTGGTTCGGCATGTTAGGAGTTTGGATAATGCGGGTGGGGTGCCCCGCCGCACGTCCAACTCGGCCGTGTCAGAGGCGGGCGCTCAGTGGGAGGACTACCAACGCCGGCCGGCCGGTGCCAAAGGCGTGCGCTCAGTGGTCGGAGGATGCCCCGCCGGGCGCCGGCGCGTAGGTGGCGTCCGGCCCCGGGCCGCCGCTGCGGCCACTACCGGTAACCACGTCGCGCCCGGAGCTTTTACCCGGTTCGCCTGCTACGCGCTCGGCAGGTTTGTCCTCAGGGGCTTCGGTTTCAGCCGACTCGGCCTCCGCCTTTTCCGCAGATTCAGCTTCGGCGGCCTTCTTGGCCAATTCCGCACGTTCCGCGGCGGCCTCTTTAGCGGCACCGGCAGGATCCTTCATGACTTCGGGAATCAGGTTGCGGATGGCCTCCGGCTGGCCGGAGAGCACCACAATGTCCACGCGGCGGTTTATGGCGAGATCTGCATCACTCCCGCTGCGGGTCAGCGGCCTGGATTCGCCGAACCCGACCGCGGAGATGCGGTTCGAAACCACGCCGCTGTCTTCCACCAGATGGCGCAGCACGTTCACGGCACGCTCCGAGGAAAGCTCCCAGTCCAGTGCGTTCGGGTCCAGGTGGCGCACCTGGGCCGTGTGCCCTTCCACCTTCAGCTCGTAGCCGACCGGCCTCAGCACCGGACCCACCACGTTCAGGACCTTGATGGTCTGCCGGGTGAGCACCGGCGAGTCGGGCTCGAAGAAGGTCTCGCTGCCGATCAGGCGAACGGTCAGGCCGCGCTCGTCAAGCTGGAAGCGGACAGCTTTTTCAAGGCCTTCTTCCTGCAGCCCCTTGGTGATCTTTGCCTGGATGTTGCGCAGGTCGTTGACTTCCTTGATGGCCACGTCGAGATCGGTTTTCAGTTCACCCTCGGTGTCCTCTTCGGCGTCGCCACTGGTAAACCCCTGGCCCTCCTCGTCAATGAGTTCAGACGGGACCACTACCCCTTCGGCCGTGTCGACCGCCTGCGTGCGTTCCACGCCGAAACCCGTGGCCAACGAGTTGGCCAGCTTCTCGAACTTCGCCGCATCCACCGTGGACATGGCGAAGAGCACGATGAACATACACATCAGCACGGTGACCATGTCCATGTAGGAGGCCATCCACCGCTCGTCCGGGTGCTCGTCCTCTTCCGCGCCGAGAGGCCGGCGCGGGCGCCGCGACTTCATGCTGCCTTGACCGCAGGCTTGTCGTCGGACTTCCCGGATTTGCCTTCCTTGGCCGGCTTCCCCGCGCCCATCTCATGCTCCGGAACCATGGCACGCAGGCGTTCGCCCAACAGCCGCGGCTGGCTGCCGGCCTGGACGGCCAGCATGCCTTCCATCAGCAGGGTCATGCGCTCGGTTTCAAGGTCGGCCAAGCGCCTCAGCTTGCCGCCGATCGGCAGCCAGATGAAGTTGGCGGAGAGCAATCCCCACAGCGTGGCGACGAACGCCGTCGCAATCATCGGTCCGAGGGTGTCCGGGGTGGAGAGGTTTTCCAGCACGTGCGTCAGCGATACGACGGTGCCGATGATGCCGATGGTCGGGGCGTAGCCGCCCATGCCCATGAAAAACTTGGAGGATTGGCGATCGGCGCGCGCCTTCGTGCTGATCTCGTCTTCGAGAAGGATCCGCAGTTCCTCGCCGTCGGTGCCGTCGGCGATGTTCTGCAGCGCCCGCTGCATGAACGGGTCCTTTTCCTCGGTCGCCTCTGCGTCCAGTGCCAGCAGGCCCTCGCTGCGCGCCTTTTCGGCCAGCTCGACGACTCGGTCAATGACCGTCTGGGGCTTCGCCACCTTGCCGGTGAAAGCCCGGGGCAACGCTTTGAAGGCGTGCAGGCCGTCCCTGAGGGTGGTGCTGGCCAAGCCCACGGCGATAGTTGCACCGAAGACCAGGATCATGGGAGCCGGGATGAGGAGCGCCGAGACGTGGGCGCCCTCGAGGGTGATCATGGCATAGAGCGAGCCGAAGGCCAGCAGGAGGCCAATAAGTGTTGCGGGATCCATTTACGTATTCCTAGGGCGCAGCGGCACAGTGTTGCCGGGGTCCGCGGAGTCGTCTCCGGGGGCCGGGGCGGCTGGTGGCACGAGGCCGAGCTGGGGGTGACCGTGCTGGTGGACTGAAGGCGGCAACTCACGGGCCAGGTGCAGCACGTAGGCGCGGTAGCTGGCGATCATCTCGATGACCTGGCTCATCGTCTCGATGACGATGTACTTGGCGCCGTCAACCATCACCAAAGTGGTGTCCGGGTTGGAATGGACGCGCTCAATCAGGTCAGGGTTGACCGCAAACTGGCTGTCATTCAGCCGCGTTACTACGATCATTGGCCCCGTCCCAGGTCTCTCGAGGGCTCCGGTGAGCCGCTACCTACTACCTTCGGCCGCGCGCGCCCCGCGGTTAGCTGCCCAGCCCACTTGTCGCGCGCGTCACGCGGAGAGTGGCTGGACTTGGTCCTGATTCCGGGTCTTGCCGCAGCAAGACATTCACTCAGCGACCCTAAAGAAGGCCCCAGCTGCTGTCTGGGTGGTGATTCATCCCGTAGCTCCCGTAGCAAGACTGGACAGCGGGCATCGCGGGAGGCCTGCCTCATCATCCAGTGGCTTGGAGTGGTTGGGGTGGGATGTGGGTGTGCCAGTAGGTGTTGCGCAGCGGTTTGCGGCGGGGGTCGATGTAGTCCGGCGGGGTGAACCAGGGGATGCCGTCGACGACGTTGATCTCCCAGTTCCCTTGCTCGATCAGGTCGTGGTGGAGCAGGCAGA
>NZ_JBNHGF010000235.1:0-4541 GCF_059091005.1 Arthrobacter sp. Y3223164 | reverse complement strand
TGGCCGTCGCCGTCGGCTTCAATGCCGCCGCCCCGGGCCGACAGCCCGACCTGCTGGCAGCCTTCGCCGTGGCCGGTCTTGCCCTGCTCTTGCTCGGGGCAGCGGCCGTCCTGTTGGTGCACCGCCGTCCCCCTCTGTTCGAGGCAACTCCGGAGGCGGACAACTTGCTCCGCTGCGTTTCCGGCTTCCGCGTTGCGCGGATGACCGCCGCCGGGCTGTTCGCCCTGACCGCCCAACTGCTCAACGCACATCCGGCGGCTTGGGGCTGGTTCCTGGACGGCGGCATCTCGTCCTACCTCCACCAGCTTTCCCCCGGCCTGCATACAGCGCTCCGCATCACCACGGCCGTGCTCTACCTGGCCGCCATCGTGCTGGCGCTTCTACCGGGAGCATCGCGGCCGCGCCGTTCGATGGCCAGCTATGTCGGCCACGCCGTCACGCAACACTCCGGCAACGCCGTCGGCGGGCCGCGCGACCCCGGCCGGGACCGCGACGAGCCCGCTGTTCGCCAGGACCGAACACCGTGAGCACCCAGATCCGGGTGGATCTGGCGGCACCGACTCCCCCGTACGAACAGATCCGCAGCCAGGTCGCCTCGCTCATCGCCGTCGGCACGTTGGCCGCCGGACAACGCCTGCCCCCGGTGCGCAGCCTGGCCGCAGATCTGGGTGTGGCCGCCGGCACCGTGGCCCGTGCGTACAAGGAGCTTGAGGCCGCGGGCCTGCTCGTCAGCCGCCGGCGCCATGGCACTACCGTGGCTGACACGGCAGCCGCCACGCACCAAACCGCAGCCGGTTCCGCCGAGGTGGGCCTCGCCGTCGTACATTTGGTGCGCGCCGCCCGGGACGCGGGACTGGACGATGAGACGGTCCTGAACCTGGTGCGCGGCCAGTTGCGGCGCCCGCGCGGGTTCGCACCGGACGCACCGTGAGCCTGCCGTCCCTCGGCAGCCGCCGCAGCACCCCTCAACTACACTGGACGCTGTGAACGCGATTCCCACCCCGTACGAGGACCTGCTGCGCGACGTCATGGCCAACGGCACGGCCAAATCCGACCGCACCGGCACCGGCACCCGCAGCGTCTTCGGCCGCCAGCTCCGTTACGACCTGGCCCAGGGGTTCCCGCTGATCACCACCAAGCGCGTGCACTTTAAGTCCGTGGCGCTGGAGCTGCTGTGGTTCCTGCGCGGCGACTCGAACGTGAAATGGCTGCAGGAGCGCGGGGTCAAGATCTGGAACGAATGGGCGGACGCCGACGGCGAGCTCGGCCCGGTCTACGGAGTGCAGTGGCGGTCCTGGCCGACGCCCGACGGCGGACACATCGACCAGATCGCCCAGCTGGTCGAGGACCTGAAGAACAATCCGGATTCGCGCCGGCACATCGTGTCCGCGTGGAACGTGGCCGAGATCAAGAACATGGCCTTGCCGCCGTGCCACGCGTTCTTCCAGTTCTACGTGGCGGACGGCCGGCTGTCCTGCCAGCTGTATCAGCGCAGCGCCGACATGTTCCTGGGCGTGCCCTTCAACATCGCCTCCTATGCTCTGCTCACCCTGATGCTGGCCCAGCAGGTGGGCCTGGAGCCGGGCGACTTCGTGTGGACCGGCGGCGACGTGCACATCTATGACGACCACGTGGACCAGGTCCG
This sequence comes from Arthrobacter sp. Y3223164, assembly GCF_059091005.1. Classification (NCBI taxonomy): domain Bacteria; kingdom Bacillati; phylum Actinomycetota; class Actinomycetes; order Micrococcales; family Micrococcaceae; genus Arthrobacter; species Arthrobacter sp. Y3223164. The sequence continues at coordinate 2,896 of NZ_JBNHGF010000235.1, read as the reverse complement.
CGAGCAGCTGTCGCGCGCCCCGTACCCCTACCCCACGCTCAACATCCTGCGGAAGCCGGAGAGCATTTTCGACTACTCGCTGGAGGACTTCGAGGTGGCCGGCTACCAGCACCACCCGGCCATTAAGGCACCGGTGGCCATATGAGTGCCGACCACGCAGCCACGCGCCCCTACCCGGACAGCGTCGCCGAAGCCGTGCTCGGGGCCGGACGGTCCGGGTCGCTCTCCGCTCCGGTGGTCGGCATGATCTGGGCTCAGACCAGCAACGGCGTCATCGGCCGCGACGGCGGCATGCCCTGGCACCTGCCCGAGGACCTTGCACACTTCAAGCGGACCACGCTGAACCATCCGGTGATCATGGGACGCAAGACCTGGGAGTCCTTTCCCGACAAGTACCGGCCGCTGCCGGGGCGCACCAACATTGTGGTCAGCCGGCGGCCCGAACTGCGCGGGCAGCTGACCGCGGCGGGCGCCGTCGTTGTCGAAACCATCGAAGACGCGCTGGCGGAGGCGGCGGCCAGCCCGGGCAGCGACCAAATCTGGATCCTGGGCGGCGGCGAGATCTTCAACCTCGCCAGGCAGCACGCCAACGCGGCCTCGGTGACGGTCATCGACCTGGAGACGGACGGGGACACGTACGCCCCGCAGCTCGGCCCGGAATGGAAGTTCGAGGGCGTCAGCCCCACCGAGGACTGGTACACCGCGGCCAACGGCACCCGCTACCGCATCTCACTCTGGGTCCGCGGCCCGGAGTAGGAGCGCCTAAGGCCCTACGTGTAGGCCCGGCCGGAGCGGACAGGCCGGGCCGGGAATCGCCGGCTCCCGGCACCGCCGTCGTCATTGTGACGCTTGCGCTCCACCCACTCTGGGCAACTCACAGCGCCACCTTGTGTAAGCCGCCGCGCCTACTTTGTGTAACCCGCAGCGCCTACCTCGTGTAACTCACAGCGCTTAAATTGACCCGGTCCGTAAAATGGAATGCATGACTTCCCCTGCAGCCACTTCATCTGCCCAGTCCGTCGGCCTGATCGGTTGGCGCGGCATGGTCGGCTCCGTCCTCATGCAGCGCATGCAGGATGAAGGCGACTTCGACCTCATCAACCCCGTGTTTTTCTCCACGTCGAACGCCGGCGGCGACGCCCCGTCCTTCGCTGCGGGTGCGGGCAAGCTGCAGGACGCGTACGACATCGAGACGCTGGCAAAGCTGCCGATCATCCTGACGGCGCAGGGCGGCGACTACACCGCCGAGGTGTACCCGAAGCTGCGCGACGCCGGCTGGGACGGCCTGTGGATAGACGCGGCGTCCACCCTGCGGATGCAGGACAGCTCCATCATCGTGCTGGACCCGGTCAACCGCGACGTGATCGACGCCGGCCTGGCGCGGGGCGTGAAGGAATTTATCGGCGGCAACTGCACCGTCTCCTGCATGCTCATGGGCCTGGGCGGCCTTTTCAAGAACGGCCTCGTCGAGTGGGGAACGTCCATGACCTACCAGGCGGCCTCCGGCGGCGGGGCCCGGCACATGCGCGAACTGCTGAACCAGTTCGGTACGCTGAACGCCGCGGTGGCCGACGAACTGGCGCAGCCCTCCTCCGCCATTCTGGAAATTGACCGCAAGATTTTGGCCCAGCAGCGCAGCCCCGAACTGGATGCCTCCCAGTTCGGCGTGCCGCTGGCCGGTTCCGTGATCCCGTGGATCGACAAGGACCTGGGCAACGGACAGTCCAAGGAAGAATGGAAAGCCCCCGCCGAGACCAACAAGATTCTGGGCTTGAGCGACGACAAGCGGATCCCGTTCGACGGGCTGTGCGTCCGCATCGGTGCCATGCGCTCGCACTCGCAGGCGCTGACGTTGAAGCTCACCGAGGACCTGCCGGTGGCCGAAATCGAGCGGATCATCGACGCCGACAACGAGTGGTCTCGCGTGGTTCCCAACACCAAGGAAGCCACCATGGAGCACCTGACCCCGGTGGCGGCCAGCGGCACGCTCGAGATCCCGGTAGGCCGTATCCGCAAGCTGGAAATGGGTCCCGAGTACATCAGCGCCTTCACCGTGGGCGACCAGCTCCTGTGGGGCGCGGCCGAACCGCTGCGCCGCATGCTGCGCATCGCCACCGGCAACCTTTAGGACCTGCGGCCGGCAGGAGTGCCGGAGCCGCTCCGCGAGCCGCGAAAGCCATAGTAGCCCGAGGCCACGAGGAGCCCGTCCCTTTGGGGACGGGCTCCTGCTGTTTAGGGACGGGCTCCCGCTGTTGAGGGGCGGGCTCCCGCTGTTGGCAGGGTCGCTTTTTCGGCGGCGTGACTGCACGGAGAAATTTCGCTGCGCCGCCCCTATCCTGAGCTGTCCACGTCAGGGGCGCCCCGTCCTTCATAGGCAGTGGACGGCTCCGCGTTCAGCCGTCCACCTACTCAGTTGTCCTACACAGGGCAGGACGGTCCCCCGTTCAGCCCGTCCGCCGGCTGAGTTGTCCTACACAGGGAAGGACGGTCCCCCCGTTCAGCCGTCCGCCTGCTCAGTTGTCCTACACAGGGAAGGAGGGTTCCCCGTTCAGCCGTCCGCCCGCTGAGTTGTCCTCCACAGGCAGCTGTCGGGGGCAGGTTATGCACTTTCCTCGAAGACCCGTTCTACCCGCGGCGTGGGCTGCGTAGCGTTGAAGCATGTCACCGGAACCGTTGGACGAGGCACAAGAGCCGGAGGAATCCTCCGGCACCCCTGCCGCGTCCGACAATGGTGCCGCGCCCGACAATGGTGCCGCGCCCGACAATGGTGCCGCCGAACCGGCACCGGTCCCGCGGGGGTGGGCGGACGACTGGCGGGAGCTGGGACCGGCGGAACTGGCCGGCCTGCTCGCCGGCACCGACCCCGCGGCCCTGGACGACTGGTCGACCCTCGACT
>NZ_JBNHGF010000234.1:0-4559 GCF_059091005.1 Arthrobacter sp. Y3223164 | reverse complement strand
TGGCCGGTAGCCACGGGAACCGGGCAGGATGATGCGCGGCCAGAGGCGGCTCGCCGGCCCCAGCGGGCGCGTAGCCCCGCCGCGGCGGTGTTGGTCGGGCTTCGCGTCAGCGGATACGATCGTAGAGGCTTGCAGCGCCCAAGTATGTCGCTGCAGTAACGGCTTACATCCACCATAAGGAGACCTCTGTGTCAGCGCCCCAGAACATCACCCTCATCGTCGACGGCGAAGAGAACCAGGTGACCGAGGGCACGACGGGAGCCGACCTTTACGGCGCCCGGCGGGAGGTCGTCGTCGTCCGCGTCGACGGCGAACTGAAGGACCTGGACCAGCCGATCCCGGCCGGGGCCAAGGTCGAAGCCGTGACTATCGACTCTCCCGACGGGCTCAACGTGCTGCGCCACTCCACCGCGCACGTCATGGCCCAGGCGGTCCAGCAGCTGCGGAAGGACTCCAAGCTCGGGATCGGCCCGTACATCACCGACGGTTTCTACTTCGACTTCGACGTCGATGAGCCCTTCACCCCGGAGGACCTGAAGCAGCTGGAGAAGATGATGCTCAAGATCGTCAACTCCAACCAGCGCTTCGTCCGCCGCACCGTCTCCGAGACCGAAGCGCTCGCCGAGATGGCGGGGGAGCCGTACAAGGAAGAGCTGATCGGGCTCAAGGGTCACTCCGACGAGGCCGGCGAGGGCGCCAGCATCGAAGTGGGCGCCGGCGAACTGACCATCTACGACAACGTGGACGCCAAGAGCGGCGAAGTGGTCTGGAAGGACCTCTGCCGCGGGCCGCACCTGCCCAACACCAAGCTGATTTCCAACGCCTATGCGCTGACCCGCTCGGCCGCCGCCTACTGGCGGGGCAACGAAAAGAACAAGCAGCTGCAGCGCATCTACGGCACCGCCTGGCCCACCAAGGAAGACCTGAAGGCCTACCAGGAGCGGCTGGCCGAGGCAGAGCGCCGCGACCACCGCCGGGTGGGCGCCGAACTGGACCTGTTCTCCTTCCCGGATGAACTCGGCTCCGGCTTGCCCGTCTTCCACCCGAAGGGCGGCATCGTCCGCAAGGCGATGGAGGACTACTCGCGGCAGCGGCACACCGAGGCGGGCTACGAGTTCGTCTACACCCCGCACATCACCAAGAGCAACCTGTACGAGGTCTCCGGCCACCTGGACTGGTACCGGGACGGGATGTTCCCTCCCATGCATGTGGACGAGACCCGCGACCCCGAAACCAACGAGGTCGTCAAGCCCGGCCAGGACTACTACCTGAAGCCGATGAACTGCCCGATGCACAACCTGATTTTCCGCTCGCGCGGCCGGTCATACCGCGAGCTGCCGCTCCGGATGTTCGAATTCGGCTCCGTCTACCGCTACGAAAAGTCCGGCGTAGTCCACGGCCTGACCCGCGTGCGCGGCATGACCCAGGACGACGCCCATATCTACTGCACCCGCGAGCAGATGAAGGACGAGCTGACCACCACGCTCAACTTCGTGCTGGACCTGCTCAAGGACTATGGGCTCGACGACTTCTTCCTGGAGCTTTCCACCAAGGACCCGGAGAAGTACGTGGGCGCCGATGAGGTCTGGGACGAGGCCACCCGCACCCTGGCCGAGGTCGCCGAGGCATCCGGCCTGGAACTGGTGCCGGACCCGGGTGGAGCGGCCTTCTACGGCCCCAAGATTTCGGTACAGGCCCGCGACGCGATCGGCCGCAGCTGGCAGATGTCCACCATCCAGCTGGACTTCAACCTGCCCGAACGGTTCGAACTCGAATACCAGGCAGCCGACGGCAGCCGCCAGCGCCCGGTCATGATCCACCGCGCCCTGTTCGGGTCGGTAGAGCGCTTCATGGGCCTGCTGATCGAACATTACGCCGGCGCCTTCCCGGCGTGGCTCGCCCCGGTCCAGGTGGTCGGCATCCCGGTGGCGGAGGCGTTCAACGACTACATGCTGGAGATCGTGGCCAAGCTGCGCGCTCAGGGCATCCGCGCCGAGGCCGACCTGGGTTCGGACCGCTTCCCGAAGAAGATCCGGACCGCCAGCAAGGACAAGGTTCCGTTCGTGCTGATCGCAGGCGGCGAGGACGCCGAGGCCGGAGCCGTCTCCTTCCGCTTCCGCGACGGCAGCCAGGACAACGGCATCCCGGTGGACGAGGCCGTGTCCCGGATCGTGCAGGCCGCCGCCAGGCGCGGCAACTGACGATGGCCGAGACGACCGAAGCCATGACCGACCGGACCGGCGACGAGGTGACGGACGGCTTTGAGCTGCCCGGCGTGCCGGATGCCTTCCAGCGGCTCTGGACGCCGCATCGCATGGCCTACGTCAAGGGCGGCCAGGGCCAGTTCAAGAACAAGGACGAGTGCCCGTTCTGTGTGGCTCCGGCCCGCCCCGACGAGGAATCGCTGATCGTCCACCGCGGCGAGTTCGCCTACGTGGTGCTCAACCTGTTTCCTTACAACCCCGGGCACCTGCTGGTCTGCCCGTACCGCCACGTGCCCGACTACACCGACATCACCGCGGAGGAGACCGCCGAGTTCGCCGAGCTGACCCAGACGGCGATGCGGGTCCTGCGGAAGGTGGCCAACCCCAGCGGCTTCAACCTGGGCATGAACCAGGGCGAAGCCGGGGGCGCCGGGGTGGCGGCGCACCTGCACCAGCATGTGGTGCCCCGGTGGGGCGGCGACGGGAACTTCTTCCCGATCATTGCCCAGACCAAGGCGATCACCGAGACCCTGGACGAGGTCCGCAAGCAGGTATCCCAAGCCTGGCCGGCACGGTAGCGCGGCGATGCTCAACAAGTACGCGCGCGGGTTCTTCGGAAAACTGTTCTCGCCGCTGGCCCGTGCCCTGATCCGGATGGGCGTCTCGCCCGATGCCGTCACCATCGTGGGCACCCTCGGGGTCTCCGTGGGGGCGCTCGTGTTCTACCCGCTGGGGGAGCTGTTCTGGGGAACGGTCTTCATCACGGCGTTCGTCTTCTCCGACATGGTGGACGGCCTGATGGCGCGCATGCTGGAGCGCAACAGCCGTTGGGGCAACTTCCTGGATTCCACCCTCGACCGGCTGGCCGACGGCGCGGTGTTCGCCGGCGTGGCCATCTGGTTCTTCACCGGCGGAGAGAACACCGCCATCGCCGTCTCCGCGCTCGTATGCCTGCTGCTCGGGTCGTTGGTCTCCTACGCCAGGGCCAAGGCCGAGTCGCTGGGCTGTACCGCCGCGGTGGGCCTGGCCGAACGCTCCGAGCGCCTGGTTTCCGTCCTGGTTTTCACCGGCCTGACCGGACTGGGCCTGCCGGAGGTGGTCCTGCTGGTGGTCCTGGTGCTGCTGGCCGCCGCCAGCCTGCTGACCGTGGCCCAGCGGATCATGGCCGTCTACCGTCAGACACAGCAAACCGCCTGATCCGCCCCGGACCGCCCAGGCCCCCGGTTGGGGCCCCGAGGAAGGTTACGTCATCGGTGACCCAGCGCACCGGGCCGGACGTATGATGAGGTGTACGTTTCCTACCGACTCCTAGGGGCTTTTAGTGTCCAGCAGTGAAGAAACTTCAACTCACGCGCCCGTGACCGGCAGCAGCCGCGTCAAGCGGGGCATGGCCGAGATGTTGAAGGGCGGCGTCATCATGGACGTCGTGACTCCCGAACAGGCCCGCATCGCCGAAGACGCCGGTGCGGTGGCCGTGATGGCCCTTGAACGCGTTCCGGCGGATATCCGCGCCCAGGGCGGCGTGTCCCGGATGAGCGATCCGGACATGGTGGACGGCATCATCGACGCCGTCTCCATCCCGGTGATGGCCAAGGCCCGCATCGGCCACTTCGTCGAGGCGCAGGTGCTGCAGTCCCTCGGCGTGGATTACATCGACGAGTCCGAGGTGCTGACCCCGGCCGACTACACCAACCACATCGACAAGTGGAACTTCACCGTTCCCTTCGTCTGCGGCGCCACCAACCTGGGCGAGGCCCTGCGCCGCATCAACGAGGGCGCGGCCATGATCCGTTCCAAGGGCGAAGCCGGCACCGGCGACGTCTCCAACGCCACCGGCCACATGCGCCAGATCCGCTCCGAGATCAAGCGCCTGTCGGCAATGCCCGAAGACGAACTGTACGTGGCCGCGAAGGAACTGCAGGCCCCGTACGAGCTGGTCAAGGAAATCGCCGCCACCGGCAAGCTGCCCGTGGTGCTGTTTACCGCCGGCGGCATCGCCACCCCGGCCGACGCCGCGATGATGATGCAACTGGGCGCCGACGGCGTGTTCGTCGGCTCCGGCATCTTCAAGTCCGGCAACCCGGCCGAGCGCGCCGCCGCGATCGTCAAGGCCACCACCTTCCACGACGACCCGGATGTCATCGCCAAGGTCTCGCGCGGGCTGGGCGAGGCCATGGTCGGCATCAACGTGGACGAGATCCCGCAGCCGCACCGCCTCGCCGAGCGCGGCTGGTAAATACCGACGACGGCGAACGTCCGGTCCCGCACGACAGTGCGGTACCGGGCGTTCGCCGTTTCCGGGGGCCGCCCTTACGGGGCCGCCGTTACCGGACGTCCCAGCGGCCGGCCGGGGCG
>NZ_JBNHGF010000233.1:0-4576 GCF_059091005.1 Arthrobacter sp. Y3223164 | reverse complement strand
CGCGCCGGCCGGGACGGCCACCGGCAGCACGTTCGACGGCGCTGCCGGCTGGGGCTGCGAGGCCGGGCTGACAACTGCTGCAGGTTCCTCGACCGGTTCCGCCGGTCCAAACTCCTCGCCATACGGCCACTCGCCGAAGTCGCCCGGCCATTCACCGATTCCTTCGAACAGCTCGTACATCCACAGAATGAGCTCCTCCCCCGCTGCAGGATCGGAGGCGCTCATTTCGCGGATCAAGGCGGCCAGGCCGTCCACGTCGCCCGCCATGAGGTACTCCATGATGAGGTCCATCAGGTACGTCATGCCCTCGGACTCGAGCACGAGGTCCATGTTCTCTTCCATCCAGCGCATGACGGTTTCCTCGTCGCTGGCGGCGATGTCATCCGGGATGTTGAAGTGCCTGTGGGTCAGGGTACGTCCGCCCACCACAATCGGCTCGATCACGGGAGCGGGTTTTGCCGCCGGAGGAGCTGCGGGTGCGGGCGCAGCCTCCGTGGGGGGCTCCACGGCAGGGGCGGACGGATCGGCGACGGGAGAAGTGGGCATGGTTTCCGGTGCCGGAGTTGAGTCCTCGGCCGGGACATCTTCCGCGGAGGCCGCCGCTGCGCCGCCGGCGGGGGATTCGCCCGCGGCCCCGTCGGTGCCGACGGCGCCGTCCGACGGCACACCGTCGTTGTCCGCTTCGGGAGCCTCGACCAGCAGGGTAACCACGGCGTCAGCCAGGGCCTCTTCCTGCTCCGCCTGAACCGGCTCGGCAGGGGCAGTTTCTTCAACCGGCGTGCCCGCGGCGACTTCCGACGCAACCATCCCGGCGGCAACCGCGTCCGGGCCCGGCGACGGGGCGGTGTCACCGGGGATCGGGGCCTGCATCTCGGCCGGATCCTGGCTGCCGGCGTGGGCGGGAACGCTGCCCAGGGCGAGAGCGGCGGCAACAGTGCCGGTGAGCAGCGCAGCGCGCAGTCGTGATGTCACGTGAAATGTCCTGTCCCCAACTCGGCTGTCCTGGCAGGGCGGAGATCGCGCCGATCCGATTGCTTCGGCGCCCTGCGTCGGCCGGCATTTACCGGCCCTTGCAGAAATATAAATGATGCAGGTCACATCCGCTAATCCGGCGCGCCTGCCGGGTCCGCGGCAACGCGGGTCGTCCTACCCTGACCGCTCCCAGGCCCCGCCGTCTGCCCGGCCCTGGCTGAGTGTTGCCTCGCCTTCCAGCAGCCCGAGGGAACTGATCCACGGGAAAACGAACTCCAGGAGCACCAGGACGACCGCCGCCAGCAGCATCAGCGACAGCAGGATCCGCACGGCGAACGGGCCGGGCAGGTTGCGGAAGATCCAGGCGTACACCTCAGGCTCCTGCCTGCGCGGCGACCAGGCCGGCGATGTCGGCAGGCGGTCCCGCCTCGGCGGGGCGCCATGATTCCAGCGCGGCGTACGCGATGTACCGCTCCCGGTCGCCGAACCGTGGATGACAGGTGGTCAGGGTCATCATCGCCCTGACAGGTTCGGCCCCCGGTTTTTCCGGCACCGGCAGCAGTACATCCGTCCGGTCCGGCGTCACGATGGTGTGCTCCTCGAAGACGTAGGTGAAGTACCCGTCGGCAGTGCGCACATGGATGCGGTCCCCGGGCCGGAGCGCGTCGATGTTGTCGAGGACCTTGCCGTAGGTCTGGCGATGGCCGGCCACCGCGAAGTTTCCGACCTCCCCCGGCATCGCCGTGCCGTCGTACATGCCCAGCCCCAGCGAATCGAGGATCTCGGGACCCACCCCCGCCGAGACCGGCACGGTGAAGTCATCGCCGAAGCGCGGGACGTAGACGATCCCGAAGGTCTCGCCGGCCCGGGGCTGCCCGCCCGTCTGCGGCGGCCCGAAGTCCTCGGCGGCGGCCGTCACGGCGGGACCTTCGAATTGCCGGGACAGGGCGCTGACCGCGTCCTGCTGCGCCGCCCGGGCGTCCAGGTTGGTCCACCACAGCTGCCAGATGACGTAGAGGAGGACGATGGCGCCCAGGGTCACGAGCAGTTCCCCCGCCAGGCCGGAGGCGGCCCGGAGCGAACCCATGGTTTGACGTTTTCCCATGTACGCAATCCTCCCTGGGGAACTCGATTCCTGCCGGCGGCGGGGCCGGCGCGCCCGCCTTCGGGACCTATTGCTGGGCGCGCAGCGCGTCGGTGACCTTGGCGGCGACGGCCTGCAGCTTCGGCAGGGCTTCCGCGACGACGGCGTCGACGTCCCGGGTGCCGTCTGCCAGCGATGCCTGCATGGACATGTTCAGGGCGGCGGCCACGGACCCGTCCGGATGCAGGACCGGAACGGCCACCGAGCGCAGGCCGATCTCCAGTTCCTGGTCCACCAGGGCCCATCCCTGGCTCCGCACCTTGTCCAGCTCCGCCCGAAGCTTGTCCGGGTCGGAGATGGTCCGTGACGTCAACGGCTTCAGCTCGGCCGAGGCCAGATAGTCCTCCAGCCGGCCGGCGGGCAGGCCGGCGAGCAGCACGCGGCCCATGGATGTGGCGTAGGCGGGGAAACGCGTGCCCACCATGATGCCCACGGTCATGATCCGCCGGGTGTGGATGCGGGCGATGTAGACGATCTCATCGCCGTCGAGAATCGACGCGGAGGTGGATTCATGCAGCTCCGCGGAAAGCTCTTCCAGCAATGGCTGCACCAGCTGGGGCAGACTCTGCCCGGCGAGGTAGGAATACCCCAGCTGGAGCACCAGAGCGGTGAGTTCGAAGACGCGGCCGTCGGTGCGCACATAGCCCAGGTCGACCAGGGTGTGCAGGAACCTCCGCGCGGTGGCACGGGTCAGGCCGGTCCTCTTGGAGACCTCGCTGAGCGTCATGGTGACGTTGTCGGCGTCGAAGGCCCTGATCACGGTCAATCCGCGGGCCAGCGACTGGACGAACTGGTCGCCCGGCGTCTTGGTCTCGGTCATGGTTCCTTTTACTCGGTGGGCGGAAGCAGCTTGATGTCCATCTTGGACTGCAGTTCCTCAAGCGTGTTCCCGAACGTTTCGCGCACGCGCACGCCTTCCTCGGTAATCAGGAAGACCGCGTCATTAGTGTATACGCGGGTGACGCAGCCCACTCCCGTGAGCGGGTAGGTGCATTCGGGCACCAGCTTCGGCTTGCCGTCCTTGGTGAACAGGGACATCATCACGTAGACGTCCTTGGCCCCCGTGGCCAGGTCCATCGCGCCGCCGACGGCGGGAATGGCGTCGGGTGCGCCGGTGTGCCAGTTGGCCAGGTCGCCGGTGGCGGAGACCTGGAACGCGCCGAGCACGCAGACGTCCAGGTGGCCACCGCGCATCATGGCGAAGGAGTCGGCGTGGTGGAAGTAGGACGCGCCCGGCACCTCGGTGACCGGGACCTTGCCCGCGTTGATCAGGTCCTGGTCGATCTGGTCGCCCTGCGCCTCCGGGCCCATGCCCAGCATGCCGTTTTCGGTGTGCAGGGTGATGTCCTGCTCGGCGGTCAGGTAGTTGGAGACCGACGTCGGCTGGCCGATGCCAAGGTTGACGAAGGAACCGGGCTGGATGTCCCGGGCCACCAGCCTGGCCAGATCTTCGCGGCTGAGTTTCTCGCTCACTGGTTTGCCTCTCCCTCTGCGGCCTGCGGCGCAATTTCGACGACGGTGTCCACGTAGATGCCCGGAGTCACGATGACCTCGGGATCCAGTTGGCCGGTCTCCACGATGCCGGAGACCTGCACGATGCTCTTCTTGGCGGCGGCGGCCATGATCGGTCCGAAGTTGCGGGCGGTCTTGCGGTAGACCAGGTTGCCCTTCCGGTCGGAGGTCAGCGCCTTGATCAGCGCGACGTCGCCGTGGATCGGCGTCTCGAGCACGTAGCCGCGCCCGTCGATCATCCGGGTCTCCTTGCCCTCGGCCAGCATGGTGCCGTAGCCGGTGGGCGTGAAGAAGGCGCCGATCCCGGCGCCGGCGGCGCGGATGCGTTCGGCCAGGTTGCCCTGCGGCACCAGTTCCAGTTCGATTTCGCCGGCGCGGTAGGCGGTGTCGAAGTGCCAGGAGTCGGACTGGCGCGGGAAGGAGCAGATGATCTTCTTGACCCTGCGCTCCTTGATCAGCAGCGCCAGCCCGGCGTCCGCCTGCCCGGCGTTGTTGTTCACCACGGTCAGGTCGGTGGCGCCGCAGTCCATCAGCGCGTCGATCAGTTCCATCGGTTGGCCGGCGTTGCCGAAGCCGCCGATCAGCACCGTGGCGCCGTCCTGGATGCCGGCCACGGCGTCCCGGGCAGTAGCAGCGAATGTAGGCACCCGCTTACCTCCTTAGTTCTTGGTTGAGTTGACGTTTTCCAGCACGACGGCGAGGCCCTGGCCCACGCCGATGCAGATGGCGGCCACGCCCCAGCGGTCCCCCGATTCCCGCAGCCGGCGGGCCAGAGTGCCGAGGATGCGGATGCCCGAGGCGCCCAGCGGGTGGCCGATGGCCACGGCCCCGCCCCAGGCGTTCACGATCGCCGGGTCGATGTCCCAGTTGTCGATGCACGCCAGCGACTGCGCGGCGAAGGCCTCGTTGAGCTCGACGGCGGCGACGTCGGACCAGGCGATGCCGGCC
>NZ_JBNHGF010000232.1:0-4612 GCF_059091005.1 Arthrobacter sp. Y3223164 | reverse complement strand
GAAGCAGAAGCGCTCCGTCGTCGTTCCCGGGGGTGCCGCCCTCGGGCACCTGGGCGTCGACGTCCACGTGGGTGTCGCCTGCGAGCACGAGCCCCCCGTCGTCGTTCCCGGGGGCGCCGCCGTCCAGGACGAGCACACCGTCGTCGTCCACGCCTGTGCCGTAGTGCACGAGGGCTCCCTCATCGTTCCCGGGGGTGCCGCGCTCGAGGACGAGGGCCCCGTCGTCGTTCTCGTGGGTGCCGCTGTCGAACACGAGCGCGCCGTCGTCCCGACGCAGGGCCTCGTCACGGCCCGGCGGAGGCTGGAACCGCTCCCCGCCCCGAAAGGCCACCGCGGCCAGCCCGGCGGCCACCAGCACGCCGCACAGGATCATGAGTGTCACGGAGCCAGTATCCGACGGCCCCGGAAGCCAGCGAACCCCAGTCATGTCGACTGGGGTCCGCAGCGAACCGTCCGCCGGAAACCGGCGGGACGGCTTCGGTTAGCGTGTTTCGCGCGCCTCGTCCCGGTGGCGCACCATGTAGGCGATGGCCAGGGCCAGCATCACGGCGCCAAGGACGAAGTTGAGCCAGGTGGTGGCTGCATTGGTGGACAGGAAGTTGGCCGCTGATTCGCCGGGGCCGACGATCAGGCCGTACAGCCACATCGCCAGGTACAGGATGCCGGCTCCCATGAGGAAGTCCCGGGCACCGCTGGTGGTGCGGCTCATGATGTAGCCCACCACGCCTACCACCAGGTAGACGATGTTGAGCAGCATGGACACTTGGAACGCGTTGATCAGCATGGCGCCGGAGCCGCTGGCGAAAGCCATTTCTCCGTACTCCATGGTGATGCCGGGGATGAAGCCCAGCACACCGATCACCAAGAGAACAATTCCCGAAGTCATCGCGGCATTTCGCACATTTCCGCGCGAGACGTGTGCGTGATGCGCATGCGGTGATGCGGTAGTCATTTCTCCTCCCAGACAATGAGTTCGAAACTTCGTCGAGTAACAACTCGGCTGTTGGTAGGGGCGCATCTGACGTCAGAACCAGCGCTTTCAGTTTACGTCCGCCTGGCCGCGGCGGCACGGAAAAATGACGACGGCGGTGGGCGGTCCGGTCCTGTCGGCGCGGCTGCCCGGGTGGTCCGGAACCGGGGGCGGTTTAGGCCTCGAGCAGCCTCTTGAGCGTGTGCAGGTCCCGGTCCACGGCGGCGGCATCGGCTTCGAACGCCGCCTCGTCCATGCCGTCACGGTGGTAGAGGGTGAACACCACCTCTGTCCCGTCGCCGTTGCCGAGCACACGCAGCGGGTTGTAGACAGCTTCGCCCGACGGCAAGGTCACGTAGTGGTCCAGCACGCCGAAGTCGTTGCGCTCGGTAAACGTGACCCGCACCGGTCCACTGTCGGTCTCGGCGACCCAGGCGTCGTCGACCACTCCGATGGAGGAGCTGAGTCCGGCGGCCCACTGCGGCATGTTCTCGGGTTTGGCGGCGAACTCGTAGACCTCTCCAACGGGTCGGTTGATGGCGATGCTGATGTGCCGCGATGCAAACGTCATGTGGCCAGTCTTCAGGTTCGCTCCGACGCGGGCAAGACCCGCGGAGCGCCCGGCACCGCCGGGAGGATCCGCGGGCTCGCGATGCCGTCGGGAGGGTCTGTGGTTGGCGCGCGGCGGCGCGCGTTGCCGCAGGTTCGAGCCGGTTAGCGTGTGCATGACAGACTTGGACCATGGCATCCCTTACCGGCAACGGCGACGATCTCCATGAGAAGGCAGCCCACATCGGCATGCGCCTTGAAGACCGCTGGCAGGCGGTCCGGGAACGGCGGGCACGGCAGCGCGGTGACGTGGCCACCGTCATGCCGTTTACCGGCTACGGCACCGACGGCTGGATCCGCGTGCTGGCCCGGGTAGTGATGGCGCGGCCCGGTGCCTTCGACAACGGCCGCATGCCCTCGAAGCTGGTGGCCGACGGCATCCGCGGCTGGCGCAATTTCATCAGCCCGCCCGTGGCCAACGCGCGGGTGGTGATCCACGCCGACGGCATTGAGCACCAAGTGGTGGCCGACCGCGGCGGAGTGGTGGACGCCAAGGTTTCGGTGAGTCTGGCTCCGGGCTGGCACACCGTCACGCTGCGCTGCGAGGACTCTGAACCGGTGGAAGCCGCGGTCTACGTGGTGCCGCCGGACACCCGGTTCGGGGTGGTGTCCGACGTCGATGATACCGTCATGGTCACGGCGCTGCCCCGCCCGATGCTCGCGGCCTGGAACACGTTCGTGCTGGATGAACATGCGCGCAACGCCACGCCGGGCATGGCCGTGATGCTGGAGCGGGTCACGCGCGAGCATCCGGGCAGCCCGGTGTTGTATCTATCCACCGGTGCCTGGAACGTTGCGCAGACGTTGACGCGTTTCCTGTCCCGGAACATGTACCCGGACGGTGCGCTGCTGCTCACCGACTGGGGGCCGACGAAGGACCGCTGGTTCCGCAGCGGTCAGATGCACAAGGTGGACCAGCTGCGGCGGTTGGCCGAAGAATTCCCGAAGATCAAGTGGCTGCTGATCGGCGACGACGGCCAGCACGACGAAGCCATTTACGCCGGCTTTGCGCTGCGTTATCCCGACCACGTGGCGGCCATCGCCATCCGCCAGCTGTCGGTGAGCGAAGCGGTGCTGGCCGGCGGCCGTTCCCAGGACGGCCCGGTGGGACCCGCGCGCAGCATCCCGTGGATCTACGCCTCCGACGGGAAAGGCCTGGCGAACCAGCTTCAGCAGCTGGGAATCCTCTAACGCCGACGGCGCCCCGGCTGGGAACCCTTCAACGACGACGGCGGCCACCGCTGGGAATCCTCTAACGACGACGGTGCCCCGCTCCTGATGGAGCGGGGCGCCGTCAAGCGGCAGTGCCCGGACGTCGTTCCTGCGGGCGCGGCCTGTTAAACGGCGGCCTCCAGCGGGCCGAAAACGGCTTCGATCATGGCCCGCGCCGTTTCATTGTCAGTCTTTTCGGCCAGCGCAAGCTCCGAGGACAGGATCCGCATGGCCTGTTCGAGCTGGTGCTTTTCACCGGCCGAGGAGCCGCGTTCGATGGCCCGCAGCGAGAGGTCGCGGACCACTTCGCTGACCCGGTAAATGTCGCCGCTGTTGATCTTTTCCTGGTTGGCCTTGAACCGGCGCGACCAGTTCTCCTGATCCTCCGGCACCTTCGCCTTCAGGATCGCAAAAACTTCCTTAACGCCTTTTTTGCTGATGGCCTTGCGTACGCCGACCGTTTCCGCGTTGCCCAGCGGCAGTTCGATCAGCAGGCCGTCGTGATGAGCGCGGAACTGTACGAACTTGGTCTGGCAGTCCTTGAACGGACGGGTCCGGAGATCGGTCACGGTAACAGCGCCGTGCGGGGGATAGACGAGGGTGTCGCCAACTTTAATGTTCATTGATGCCCTTTCATGCCATTATGGCAGATACTGCCACATTGGCAGCGAATACTCAAATATGGGGTATCTTGGAAGCTGCTATGCCACAGAAAACGCCGACCAGCGGCGCTTCCAGAACCGATGTGCCCGGCCCGACCACGGCTGAGCTCCCTGTCGCTGCACCCGGATTAAGGGAGCGGCGGCGGCGCCAGACCCGGACGGAAATCAGCGAGGCCGCGCTGCATCTGTTCCAGGAACACGGCGTGGATGCCACCACCGTGGACGGCATCGCCCACGCCGCCGGGATCTCCCAGCGCACGTTTTTCCGGTACTTCACCAGCAAGGAAGAAGCCGCGCTGCCGGCACACCAGGATTTTGACGCCGCGCTCGAGGCCGGGCTGCTCACCATCGATCCGGCCGGCAACCCGCGCGAAGAGCTTGAGCGCGTCTACCAAGAGGTGATGCAGGGGTATGCGGACAACGACGCTCCGGCGGCCCGCCGCATGTTGCTCGTCAACCAGCTCATCCGCAAGGAGCCCCTGCTTAAGGCCGCCATGCTCAAGCACAATGCCACCCGGACAACCGGGCTGGTGGACGCCCTGATGGACCGGTTCGGCCGCGACGGGGTGAGCGACCTGCAGATCAGGTTGGCGTTCGAGACCTGTGCGGCGGTGGTCCGGGTCGCGTTCGAGGTGTGGGTGGCCCGGCGCGAAGCCGGCCGGAACGACAACCTGCCGGACATTTACGCGGCTGCCCTGCAGTTGTCCCACTGACCATGCGAAACACAAGAACCCCGGCCCTTACGACGACGACGCCGTGCCCGTGCCCGAGCGGCCGGGCCTACGGCGAGTGCTGTGGGCCGTTCCACCGCGGCGAGGCCGAGCCGCCGACGGCGGAAGCGCTGATGCGGTCGCGCTACACGGCGTTCGTCGCCGGGGATGCCGCCTATCTGCTGCGCACGTGGCATTCGGAAACGCGGCCCGCGCAGCTCGAGCTGGACCCCGCGCTGCACTGGACCGGACTGGAAATCCTCAAGACCGTCCGCGGCGGCGTAAC
The DNA here is from genome assembly GCF_059091005.1 of Arthrobacter sp. Y3223164. Taxonomy (NCBI): domain Bacteria; kingdom Bacillati; phylum Actinomycetota; class Actinomycetes; order Micrococcales; family Micrococcaceae; genus Arthrobacter; species Arthrobacter sp. Y3223164. The sequence continues at coordinate 163 of NZ_JBNHGF010000232.1, read as the reverse complement.
CGACCGTGCGGGCACCGTGGAGTTCCGAGCCGGCTACCGCGAGGGCGGCCTGGATCGCACGCAGCAGGAGAAGAGCACCTTCGTGCGCGAGGACGGCCGCTGGGTCTACCGCGACGCCATAGCCTGAGCGCACCCGGCCGAGATGGGCGGCGGCGGTGCACCA
>NZ_JBNHGF010000231.1:0-4623 GCF_059091005.1 Arthrobacter sp. Y3223164 | reverse complement strand
GCGGGTGGCCAGCGCCGGCGTGCCGATGCGCAGGCCGGAGGTGACCATGGGCGGCCGCGGGTCGAACGGCACCGCGTTGCGGTTCACCGTGATGTCGATGGCCGCCAGCAGGTCCTCGCCCTGCTGTCCGTCCAGCTCGGAATTGCGCAGGTCGACCAGGACCAGGTGCACGTCCGTGCCGCCGGTCAGCACCGTGATGCCCTTCTCCGCGACGTCGTGCTGCGACAGCCGCTCGGCCAGGATCCGTGCGCCCGCCAGCGTACGCTGCTGGCGGTCGGCGAATTCCTTGGAGGCGGCAACCTTGAACGCCACGGCCTTGCCCGCGATGACATGTTCGAGCGGCCCGCCCTGCTGGCCTGGGAACACCGCGGAATTGATCTTCTTGGCGATGTCCGCCTCGTTGGTCAGGATGATGCCGCCGCGCGGCCCCGCCAGCGTCTTGTGCGTGGTGGACGTGACCACGTGGGCGTGCGGCACCGGGCTGGCGTGTAGGCCGGCGGCCACCAGGCCGGCGATGTGCGCCATGTCCACCATCAGGTACGCCCCGACCTCGTCGGCGATCCGGCGGAATTCCGCGAAGTCGAGCTCGCGCGGATAGGCGGACCAGCCGGCGATGATCAGCTGCGGCTGGTGCTCGTGCGCCAGCCGCTCCACCTCGGCCATGTCGACCCGGTGGTCCTCCTCGGAGACGCCATAGGCGGCCACGTTGTAGAGCCGGCCGGAGAAGTTGATCTTCATGCCGTGGGTCAGGTGCCCGCCGTGGGCCAGGTTCAGGCCCAGGATCGTGTCGCCGGGCTTGATCAGGGCGTGCATCACGGAGGCGTTCGCCTGGGCGCCGGAGTGCGGCTGGACGTTGGCGAAGCCGGCGCCGAACAGCTCCTTGACCCGGTCGATGGCCAGCTGCTCGATCACGTCCACGTGCTCGCAGCCGCCGTAGTACCGGCGCCCCGGGTAACCCTCGGCGTATTTATTGGTCAAGACCGAGCCCTGCGCCTGCATGACGGCGACGGGGGTGTGGTTCTCCGAGGCGATCATTTCCAGCCCGGACTGCTGGCGGCGCAGCTCGTTGTCGATCTGGGCGGCAATTTCCGGATCGAGGACGCCCAGGTCCACGTTCAGGCTGGTGCTGGCGACCGCCGCCATTGCCGCGCTCACGCTACTTCACCACCGTTGGCGGAGGCGTACTCCTCGGCGGAGAGCAGCGGTCCTTCCTCCGACACCTGGACGGTGAACAGCCAGCCGGCGCCGTAGGGGTCATCGTTGATCAAGGCCGGGTCGGCCACGGCGTCACCGTTGACTTCGATGACCTCACCGGTCACCGGGGAGTAGAGGTCCGAAACGGACTTGGTGGACTCGATTTCACCGCAGGTCTCACCGGCCGTCACGACGGTACCGACCTCCGGGAGATCCACGTACACGATGTCGCCCAGCGCCTCGGTTGCCACGGCAGAAACGCCAATTTTGGACGGGCCGGAACCGTCGGCGGCCACCCACTCGTGCTCCGCGGAGTATCGTAGTGCGGCGTTGACTTTGCTCACTGTGATGCCTTTCTTAAACACGCTTTTTGTTGAGGAGATGAGAGAAGGTCGAGGTCGACTCGGTCCCTGCAGTGCACCCGTTCCGTCTGCCTTGGAGCTTCGTGGGCGGAAGCACGTGCGGACGGTGATCGTGGCTTCGGTGAAGCGGTGGATGGCGGCCGGATCCCCGGGCTCCTTGGCTCGAGGCTTAGGGCGCCGGGCACCGGGAACGACGGGCGGGGATCACGGTGGGGCCAGGGCCGGCGACCAAGTCTTTGAGCGATGGCTGCGGAGGACGCGCCGCTGCAGGTCAGAAGTCATGAGGAACTCCAAGATTGGGCCGGCCCGAGGGCTCGGCTGGGATTGGGTTCCTCCCCGCTCTGTATTTGACCTGAGAGATTCCGCGGAGTGTGTTCCGCTTGCACCGTCGGTGAGCCAGGCTGCTGCCGGGCTGCTTTCCAGAGTTGCCTCGCCGCGGCGGTACATGGGCCTGAGAGATTCCTGGGGAGGATTTGCTCCTACGGCGCCTGCCCGGATGGTGTGCGGAGAGGTCTCTCCCGCCACGGTTCGAAAGGCATTCAGTTGTGGGTGATTCGCCTCACACCCTACACACAGTGCCGGTAGGATCCCAAATTCCCGCCGCCAAACATCCGGAGGCGTCGCCAACTGGGGTCACTTTCGGCCGCCACTTCAAGGTCCCGCCCCGCCGGCCGTACTCTCCGGTCCCGCCGGCGCCGGTCCAAGTCCGCGTCCGCCGCTGCGCGTGCGGGCGGACGCCGGCGCCTACACAATAAATGGATTCATCAGTATGCTTTGCGTTGATGTCGTCGAGAGGAAGGCTGATGACCGAGGCACCGGTACCGCCGGGCCGTTGACAAGAATCGACAGGTTTCGACAACGGGTTGGAACGAATGGCGCTTTGCGCCGGAAACGGAGATTTTGATGAGCAACGACATAGGACGCACGCCGCTATCGCCGGAGGAACTCGAATCCCAGTCCGGGACCGCGCTGCCGGACAAGGAAGTCGCGTCCATCCTGGATCTGAATGCCGATCTCGACCTGGCCATCGATGCGGCCGCGCCGATCGACCTGGCCGTCGCGGCTAACGCCAACGTGGCGGCCCCCATCGATGCCGCCGCCTCGGCGAACCTCCTCTCGTCCGGCTCCACGGCGCAGGCCCTGTCCGACCAGGGCGTCATCATCAATCAGGGCATCACGGCCGACGCGACCGCCGAGTCGACCCAGGACAGCACCATCGACCAGGGCAATGACACCGTAGAGGACGCCGGGGCAACGGCCGGTTCCGCTGCCGGGACGGGCGCCGCCGTCGGCGCTTCCGGCCTTGCCCAGGAGGGCGCCGCCGGGCAGGAGGAAACTGCTCCGGCGCTGCTGCCCGACGGTACCCTTCCCGATGGCACCCTGCCCGACGGCACGTTGCCGGACGGGACCCTGCCCGACACCGGATCCGTCACGGACGGCCTCGGGTCGACCCTCGACGGGAACCTGCTCAACGTCAACGTCGATCTGGCCGCGGACGCCGATATTGCCGCCCCGATCAACGGCGCCGTGGCAGCCAACGCCAACGTTGCCGCGCCGATCGACGCCGCGGTGGCGGCGAATATCGGCTCGATCGACAGCAACGCCGTCGCGGTGGCGCAGCAGGACGCCATCATCAACCAGCAGATTGACGGCAGCGCCGAGGCCAGCGCCGGCCAGCAGTCCGATCTCGAACAATAGCCCCTGAATGAGCATCAGTCCGAGCCGGCCGCCGGCCACGAGTGACCCGTTGCCCGGCGGCCGGTCGGCTGCCCCTTTGATTGACGTCCCGGCGCTGGCCGACGGCGTGCAGCTCCTCGGACCGGCACAGGGATCCGGCTACCGGGAGCCGCCCGCGCTGGTCCGGCGCGCGGACGGCCAGACGCTCCAGCTGACCCCGCTCCTGTACGCGGTCCTGGAAGGCATCGACGGCGTCCGGGGCCTCGACCAGATAGCCGAACACGCCGGCGAGACGTCCGGCCGGCTGATCACTGCCGGAAACGTGCAGACCCTGATGGAAAAGCAGCTGCTGCCGCTGGGCCTGCTGCGGCTCGCGAACGGCTCTCAGCCCGACGTCAAAAAGGCCAGCCCGCTGCTGGGCATGCGGTTCCGCTACACGGTCACGGATCCCGCGCTGACCCGGAAGCTGACCGCTCCGTTCGCCGTCCTGTTCCATCCGCTGATCGCCCTGCCCGTGACCTTGGCCTTCCTGGCGGCGTGCTGGTGGGTGCTCATGGTCAAGGGCCTCGGCTCGGCAACGCATCAAGCCTTCGCCAACCCCGGGCTGCTGCTCCTGGTGTTCGCCATCACCATTCTCTCGGCCGGCTTCCACGAGTTCGGCCATGCCGCCGGGGCCCGCCGCGGGGGCGCAACCCCGGGCGCCATGGGCGTGGGCCTGTACCTGATCTGGCCCGCCTTCTACACCGATGTCACCGATTCCTACCGGCTGGGACGCGGCGGCCGGCTCCGCACGGATCTGGGCGGCCTGTACTTCAACGCCATCGTCGTGGTGGGCACCATAGGCGCCTGGTGGCTCACCGGCTTCGACGCGCTGCTGCTGGTGGTGGTGACCCAGATACTGCAGATGGTGCGCCAACTGCTGCCCCTGGTCCGCTTCGACGGTTACCACATCCTCGCCGACGCCACCGGGGTCCCCGACCTGTTCCAACGGATCAAGCCCACCCTGCTGGGGCTGCTGCCCTGGCGGTGGTCCGATCCCGAACCCAAGCTGCTCAAGCCCTGGGCCAGGGCCGTCGTGACCGCCTGGGTCCTGGTCACGGTTCCGCTGCTCCTGTTCTGCCTCTTCATGATGGTGGTCTCGCTTCCCCGGGTCCTGGGGACGGCCTGGGCCAGCATTTTGGACCAACAAAGGCTGCTGGTGGCTGCCGGTTCGGACGGCGACGTCGCCGGCATGGCCGTGCGTGTCCTGGCGATCACCGCCGTCGCGCTTCCCATTCTCGGGATTGCCTACATCCTGCTGCGGATGGCCCGCCAGCTTGGCACGGCGGTCTGGGCGAAAACCCGTGGCCGGCCGCTCCGGCGGGTGACCGCCATGGCCGCCGCCGCGGCC
>NZ_JBNHGF010000230.1:0-4632 GCF_059091005.1 Arthrobacter sp. Y3223164 | reverse complement strand
CGTGTCGGCCGCCCGCAGGCCCGCCGCCGGGGCGCGGCGTGTCGGTCGCGCTCAGATCCGCCGCCCTGAGCACGGATCTGCTAACATTTATAGCTGTGTGTCCGCGCAGGTCGACGGGCACCTCGGGCCGGTTGCCATTACGGTACCCCACGCCGCTCAGTCAATGACCGGACCGACTGCCCTCAAAAGACCAAGTTCCTCAACAAAGAGAGTTATTTCGTGGCCAATATCAAGTCCCAGAAGAAGCGCATCCTCACCAACGAGAAGGCACGCCAGCGCAACATCTCGGTTCGGTCCGAGCTGAAGACCGCCATCCGCGCCGTGACCGGTGCCGTCCAGTCTGCCGACCAGGACGCCGCCGCCACCGCCCTGGTCGCCGCGAGCCGGAAGCTCGACAAGGCCGTCAGCAAGGGTGTCATCCACAAGAACAACGCCGCGAACCACAAGTCTTCGCTGGCAAAGAAGGTCAACGCGCTCTAAGCAGCGCGTTCCGGCCGAGAGGCCGACCCAAGCCAAGGCCGGAGGCCGCCACCCGTCTGGGGAGGCGGCCTCCGGCTTTTGTGCATCCGGCTGCAGACGGCGGCCTGCCCGGAGGGTACCTTTGGTTGTGTCCCGTTGGGCGGGTTTTCTCCCGCGGGGCGCTGGGGGCGGCGCGGGCCGGTAGCTTGGGCGGGATGGGGCGGGCGAAATGAACGGCGCGAATGCTTACTTGCGTTTAGTCGACCGGATGGGGCGTTCACCCGCCCTGGACGGGGCGGTCAGGGTGCTGGGCGGGCTGGGCGCTCCCTTGGTCGGGAAGCCGGCCTTCAGGCGGTTCTTCAGTGGGGTGGACACAGCCATCCCTCCGCACGCGGTCCTGACCGACGCGCCGTTCGGTGCCTGGTTCATGGCCGTGTTCCTCGACTTGTTTGACGACGATGGAGGAGAACGCCGGGCTGCCCGCCGTCTGGTCGGTCTGGGTGTGCTGGCCGCCCTACCCACCGCAGTGGCCGGCCTGGCCGAGTGGACCACCGCGGACCCGGCCACGCGGCGCATCGGCGTTTTGCATTCAGCGGCAGCCACGGCAGCCACCCTGGTATTCGCCGGCTCGTGGCTGGCCCGCCGGAGGGGACGTCAGGGGCTGGGGATCGGCTTGGCGCGGGCAGGCTCTGCCGTTGCGATCGCCGGAGGTTTCCTCGGCGGCTACATGGGCAGCCGGGTCCGGGGACACGGCGGAAACGCCAGCGGCGCCTGAGGTTCAGCGGCGCGCGCTGGTGGCGATCAAGGTGACGGCCCGCTCCACGGCATATTCCGGGTCGCGGCCCTCGCCTTTGACCTGGGCGTCGGTCTCGGCCAAAACCTGGATGCAGCGGGCCAAAGCATCTGATTCCCACAGCCGCGCGTCCCGGCGGGCCTGGTCGAACTGCCACGGCGCCATGCCCAGGTCGCGTGCGTTGGCCGATGCGCTTTTGACCTTGGCAATCTGGCGCAGCTTCAGGGCCAGCACGGCGACGATCGGCACGGGATCCACCCCGGTGGCCAGTGCGTGCCGGAGGGATGACAGGGCCGCCGCGCCGCGGCCGGAAACGGCCGCATCCGCGACCTTGAAGCCGGTGGCTTCGACCCGCCCGCCGTAGTACTTCTCGACCGTTTCTTCGGTGACCGCACTGTCGGCGTCGGAGATCAATTGGGAGCAGGCGGCAGCCAGGTCCGGGAGCGACGAGCCGACGGCGGCCACCAGGGCCTGAGCCGCGGCGGGTTCGATGGCCCGGCGGGCCGACTTGAACTCCTGCCTGACGAAGTCCAGTTTTTCGGAGTCCTTTTTCATGGCCTGGCAGTCGACCACGGGGGCGCCCGAAGCTTTGACGGCGTCCAGCAGTTTCTTTCCGCGGGTCCCGCCTCCGTGGTGCAGGACGAGCCAGACGTCCTCGGCCGGTGCCGCCACATACGCCAGCAGGTCCGTGAGGAACTCGTCGTTCATCTGCGCCAACGACGACGCCTCGATTAGTTTCGCTTCTCCGAAGAGGCTGGGGCTGGCCAGCATGGTGAGCTCGCCGGTGGTGTAGGCGGAGGCATCGAGCTGGACCAGCTCGAGGTCCGGGTGCCGGCCACGCAGGAGGCCCCGGACGCGTTCCTTGGCCCGGTGGGCCAGGTACTCTTCCGGACCGCTGACGAGCACGACGGCGGCCGGCTCGACGTCACGCCAGGAGACGGTGACGGCGCTCTTCTTGGCAGCCGAAGAGCGGGATCCGGGTGGCGGGTTCACGGCAGGTTCCTCCTTGTTCAGGTCCAGAGTTTCACGATCCGGGCCTTTTGCCCAAAGCAGTCCCCGCTGCCGCCTCGCTCGGTCTCCGCTACCTCGCGGGCTCAGGTCACCCATACGCGTCGGCTCGGGTCTCCGCTGCCCGGCTAGCGGTTGGCGCGGACGGACAATTCCCGGTCACCGACGTCCACGAAGACCGTTCCCAGCTCGTCGGTCCTGAGGACGTGCGTGCCGGCCGCCTGAAGCGCCGCCAGGATTTCATCCGCCGGATGGCCGTACTGGTTGCCGGCGCCCACGGAGATCAGGGCCGCCGCGGGCCGCAGGGCCGTGATGAGCGCCGTTCCCCCGTTCCGTGCGCCGTGATGGCTGACCTTGAGCACGTCGACGGGGAAGTCCGGGCCCAACCGGCGCATCAGGGCCGGCAGTTGCTCCTCCTCCAAATCACCGGTCAGCAGCATCCGCGTCGATCCGCCGGCAGGAGAGGGCAGGGTGATGTCGATGACGAGGCTCGCGTCGTTTTCGGACAGGCCGGCGCTGCCCTCCACCGGCCAGTGCACCGCCCAGGCAACTGCTCCGGACGAGCCGGAAAGGCCCGCGAAGGCACGCTCTGCCTGAAGCCGCCGCTCTTCAAGCGAGGCCAGCACGGAAGCCGGTGGCGCTGCCTCGGCGCTCGAGTACAGAACCCGCGCTGTTTGCCGTCCCGCCACGGCTCCCGCGAGTCCGCCGTAGTGGTCCAGGTGCATGTGAGTCAGCACCAGCAGGTCGAGCCGCTTCACGCCGAGTCCGTCAAGGCACCGGTCCATCGCCTCCGGGTCGGGTCCGGTATCCACCACGATCGCGCTGCCCTCGCCTGTCCGCACGACCAACCCATCACCCTGTCCGACGTCGCAGGCCGCCACGTCCCACTCCCCCGCCGGTGCCGGCCGCAGCAGTGCACCCGCCAGCGCCCCTGCCGCGAGCCCTGGGAGGGCCGTCCAGCAGACCAGCTTGAACAACGCAGCGCGCATGCCGGAAGCGACGCCGCGCCCCTGCAACTCCGACCCGCCCTCGTCGTCGGACCCAAGATGCTTCTCCTGCGAATCCCGCCGCCTGTCCGCGGCCCGCAATCCCCACAGGAGCGCCAAACCGGCACCTGCCGCTCCGGCTGCACCGAGCGGGCCACCCGCCCACGGCAGCGCGGCCATGGGCAATTCGGAGAACCATCGCGCGACGCCTGCGATCCACAAGGTCATCCAGCCCGCGGCATGCAGCATGGCCGCGCCCGGTCCGGGAAACAGCGGCAGCAGCCCCGTCCCTATCATTCCGGCAACCGTGATGAAAGGAATCAGCGGTCCCGCAGCCACATTGGCGGGGACAGCATACAAGGCCAGTTCGGGCTGGAGCTGGACAATGACCGGGGCACAGAAGACCTGCGCGGCCAGCGGCATGGCGACCGCGTGTGCCAGCGGGACCGGCAGGAAGCGCTGCAGCCGGCGGGAACACGCGGTCCCCAGCAGCACGAGGGAGAGGGTGGCCAACACCGAGAGCACGAAGCTGTAACTGGCGGCCAACCACGGATCCACGATCAGCAACACCAGCACCGCAACGGCCAGGAAGGGCAGCGCTGCCCTGCGCCGCCCGCTCAGTACCGCAATTACTCCCAGCGAGCCCATCACCGCCGCCCGCAGCACACTGGGCTCCGGCCGGACCAGCAGCACGAATCCGGCGAGACCAACAAGGCCGGCAGCCGCCTTCGCCCACCGGGGCAGCCTGATTGCCGATCCGAGGAGGTAGATGAAGGCCAACACGTAGGAAACATTGGCGCCGCTGACGGTGAGAAGGTGCGTCAGCCCGGTACGCCGCATGGCCTCCTCGAGGTCCGTACCCTGGTGTTCCTTGTCCCCCAGCACCATCCCGGGAAGGAGCCCCCGGGCGTCGGGCGGCAATCCGGCCAGCGCCGCCACGAACTGGACGCGCAGGCCCGAGACCCACGCGTCCAGGGGTGGCGCCGAGCGCTCCGACGGGGCAGTGGATGCGATCAGCAGGGCGTCGACGGCCTGGCCCGGGTCTGCCCGGACGAGCTTGCCTGAGGTCCGCAGCCGCTCGCCGAACCGCACGTGGGACCACTCCGGCCCACCGAGGACCAGCACCGGCGTGTCGGCCTCGAACCGCACGCGGCCGGCCGTGGCCTCGACGATGGTGGCGGTCAGGTGGAAACGCGGGCCGCTCCCAAACTGCCGCGGCGCCTTCACTTCGGCAGCGTCCCCAGTGGCCACCAGGCGGGCGGTGATGGTCTGCTCGCCGGTGATGGCCGTCCCGATCGGGCCCGCCAGCCGCTCCGCCTGCTGCAGCCCCACCGTCAGGGCCAGCAGCCCGGTGCAGCTGCACAGCACAATGACGACGGCGATGCC
>NZ_JBNHGF010000229.1:0-4643 GCF_059091005.1 Arthrobacter sp. Y3223164 | reverse complement strand
CGGCGGTGCCGCCGGCTCCGGTGACCAATGCCGCCCGCCGGATGCCCGGCCGCGCCAGCCGGTTGAACCACAGCGCCGCCTCGACCACGTCGCCGTCGACGGATACCCATTGGGCCTCGCAGTTGTCGGGCAGCGCCTCATGGGGAATCCCCGGGCCGAGCTTGACCCCGACCGGCATTCCCCGGTCAGCCAGCCTCTCCACGAAGGACAGCGGCGGAGAAAACGCCTCCGGGTCGAAGATCCGGGTGGTGCCCGAGGCCGTCGTCGTCCGCCGCGCCGGGTCCAGCCACACGCCGTCGATCCCGGTGAGGTCCAGTCCCTCCGCATCGGCATTGACCACGGTCGCGGTCGGCCACGGCATCAGGTTGATGGTGGCCACCGCGGCGGTGGTCTCGTCCCGTTCCACGGCGGTGACTCTGCGGTCCAGGCTGGCCAGCGCCATGGCGTCCGCGCCGATTCCACAGCCCAGGTCCGCGACGTGCTCCACCCCGGCGGCCTGGAACCGCCGCGCGTGCAGGGCCGCGATGTTCAGCCGCGTGGCCTGTTCCAGCCCCGCCGTGGTGAACAGCATTTTCTCCGCGAACGGACCGAACTTCGCCTTGGCCTTCGCACGCAGGCGGGACTGTGTCATGGCGGCTGAGACCAGTTCGGGGGAGTGGCCGGCCTTGCGCAGTTCGGTGCCGGTGTGCAGGCTCTCCGCCTCGGAATAGGGGCCGAGCGAATTCAGCAGCTCCCAGCCTTCCGGAGTGAGAATCGGTGCAATGCTCTCGGCGTGGGTCTCGGGTGCCATGGTTTCAAGCCTAGTGCAGCGGATTCAGGCGGCCGACGCAGGCAGGCGGACCGGCCGATTCGTGCCTTAAAAGCGGCGATGGGTAGTTCTCCCCATGGCGGGATATGCTGGGACTCCGTAGGGTCGGTAAGGAAGCTTACTGTGAGGAGGCGTGCATGATGTCCACATCCATCGACGGGTACGACATTGATACAGACGCTTGCCAAGCCGAGATTGAAGCGGAACTTGGCGAGCTGATCGAAGCCGGCAACAGGGCGCACCGGGGCTGGCAGGCCCTCTGGGATGACGTCGCCGCAGGCGTCGCCGCACCTGCCCCGGGCTGGAAGCCGGAGCTGCGGCGCCTCGCCTGAACGACTCCCGCGGTCATTCCCGGCCGGACCGGCCGGGACGAAGGGGGACGCTGGTCGCGGCCGCCCGCCGGCCGTAGCATGGGCGCATGATCGAATCGGCGGCAACGTTCCTGTCCGCGGGCCGGTACTTCCGCGAGGTGCTGGCAAACGTGCCGCCGACCGCATGGAACGCACCCGGGCTGGACGATTGGAGCGTCCGGACGCTCGCCGGACATACCAGTCGGGCGCTGTCCACGGTGCTGACCTACCTGGGTCGCCCCGCCAAGACTGTCCAGGTGGAATCGGCCGCGGACTATTACCTGGCCACCGGACTGGCCAATGATCCCGGCGTCACCGAACGGGCCGTGGCAGCCGGCAAGGAGTTGGGCCCGCACCCGGTGGATATGGTGGACCGGCTGCTGGCCCAGCTGGAAAACACGCTGCCGCTGACCGAGGACCGGGTCATCGAGACGGCCGCCGGCGGGATGCGCTTCAGCGACTACCTGCCCACCCGGATCTTCGAACTTGCGGTGCACACGCTCGACCTGTCCCGGGCCTGCGGCCTGGTGGCGGAGCTGCCGCGCGGCGTGGAGCTGGAAGCCGGGCGGCTGGCCATGGAGATTGCCGCCGAACGCGGCGACGGGGCGCAGGTGCTGCTGGCCCTGACCGGGCGGACCATGCTGCCCGGCGATTTTTCCGTGGTCTGACGCCGTGTCGCCCTGCCGACCCTGCCGGCCTCGCCGGCCGGGCCCTCCGGGGCCCCGTGGCGGCAACAACTCCGCCGTCCGGCCTCAGGCGAAGTAGACGCCGATCCTGTTGCCCTCGATCTCCTCGATGCGGATGTCGATGTCGTACACGTCGCGCAGCACGTCCGGCTGCATGATCTGCGCCGGCGGGCCCTGGTGCACCAGGCGGCCGGAGCGCATGGCGATGATCGAGTCCGAGTAGCAGGACGCGAAGTTGATGTCGTGGATGACCAGCACCACGGTCTTGCCCAGCTCATCGGTCAGCCGGCGCAGCAGCCGCATCATCTCCACCGAGTGCTTCATGTCCAGGTTGTTCAGCGGTTCGTCCAGCAGCAGGTAATCGGTGTCCTGGGCCAGCACCATGGCGATGAACGCCCGCTGCCGCTGGCCGCCGGAGAGTTCGTCCACGAACTTGTCCGCCATCGACGTCAGGTCCAGGTACGCCAGCGCCTGCTCGATCTGGACGAGGTCGGCCGGGCCCGGCCGGCCGTTGTTGTGCGGGAAACGGCCGAAGCCCACCAGGTCCCGTACGGTCAGGCGGACGGTCAGCTGGTTGTCCTGGCGCAGGATGGCCATCTTGCGGGCCAGTTCCTTGCCCGCGGTCTTGCCGACGTCGAGCCCGTCGATGGTCACCGCCCCGGCGTCCATGGGCAGCAGCCGGGAGACCATGGACAGCAGCGTGGACTTGCCGGCGCCGTTCGGCCCGATGATCGAGGTGATGCCGCCGTCCTTGATGTAGCAGCTGACGTCGTCCACCACGGTCTGCGTGCCGTAGGTCTTGGAGACTCCGGAGACGTGGATCATTTGATGGAGCCTTTCAGCAGCAGGGCGATGAACAGGATGCCGCCGGCGAATTCAATGACGATGCTCAGCGCGGTATCGAAACCGAACACCTGCTCGAGGACCAGCTGGCCGCCGACCAGGGCGATGGCGCCCAGCAGCACGGCGATGGGCAGCACGTACACGTGCCGGAAGTGCGAGCACAGCAGGTAGGCCAGGCTGGCCACCAGCAGGCCAAAGAACGTGATCGGGCCCACCAGTGCGGTGGAAACGGCCACCAGGATGGCGCACAGCATCAGGACGGTGGTCACGGCCCGCCGGTGGTCCACGCCCAGGTTCAGCGCCGTGTCCCGGCCCAGCGCCAGCACGTCCAGCTGCCGGCGCATCCGCCAGACCGGGACGGTGGCCGCGGCCACGGCCACCGCGGACACGGCCAGCAGCACGCCGTCCACGTTGTTAAAGCTGGCGAAAAACAGGTCCTGCAGGATGATGAATTCGCTCGGGTCGATCAGCCGCTGCAGCAGCGAGGAGATGCCGCGGAACATGGTCCCGAACACGATGCCCACCAGCAGCATCAGGTGCAGGCTCTTGCCGCCGCCGGTGAACAGCCAGCGGTAGATCAGGAAGGAGAAGCCCACCATCAGCATCACTTCGATCACGAAGCGCACCGGCGCGCCCAGGCTCAGCAGCGCCTGCCCGCCGATCGCGAAGGTCAGCCCGGTCTGGATCAGCATGTAAAGGGCATCGAAGCCCATGATCGACGGGGTCAGGATCCGGTTGGCGGTCACCGTCTGGAACAACACCGTGGACACGCCCACGGCGTACGCCACCAGCAGCATCGAACCGACCTTGATGGCACGCCGGGGCAGGATGTAGCCGAGGTTGCCGCGCAGGTCGATGGTCATGAACACCGCCACGAGGGCGGCCGTCAGCAGGCCCAACAAAATAATCCAGGTCCGCGGCCGGACCGTGGTGAGGGTGCGGCGCTTGCGCTGCGTCAGCGCGGCGGGAAGTACCGAATCAGCCATTCTTGCGGGTCCTCAGCAGCAGGTAGAGGAAGACGGCGCTGCCGACGGCGGAGACGATCACGCCCACCGGGATTTCGTAGGGGTAGCGGATGGTGCGGCCGATGATGTCGCACAGCAGCACAAAGCCCGCACCGAAGACCGCGACCCAGGGAACCGCGCGGCGGGCGCTGTCGCCGAACGCCAGCGACACCAGGTTGGGCACCACCAGCCCCAGGAACGGAATGGCGCCGATGTTGACCACCACCACGGCGCTGATCAGCGAGACGATGACCAGCCCGAGCGTCAGGATCCGGCCGTAGTGCAGGCCCAGATTGGTGGAGAATTCCTGCCCCATGCCGGCCATCGTGAAGCGGTCCGCGCACAGGTAGCCGATCACCGCGAGCAGCGCGACAATCCAGAGGAGCTCGTAGCGGCCGCGGAGCACGCCGGAGAAGTCGCCGATCATCCAGCTGTTCAGCGTCTGCAGCAGGTCGAAGCGGTAGGCGAAGAACGTGGTCACCGCGGCGATGACGCCGCCCAGCATGATGCCCACCAGCGGCACGATGAGCGTGTTGCGCAGCGGGATCCGGCGCAGCACCAGCAGGAACAGGCCGGTCCCGGCGGCCGCAAACACGGTCGCCACGGACATCTTGGCCAACAGGGTGGCACCGGGGATCGCCACCGTGACCACCAGGATGCCCAGCGAGGCAGACTCCACGGTGCCCACGGTGGACGGCTCCACGAATTTGTTCCGTGCCATCAGCTGCATGATCAGCCCGGCAATCCCCAGCGCCGCGCCGGCCAGGATGACCGACAGGGTGCGCGGCAGCCGGCTGATCCAGAAAATGTCCCAGGCCTTCTGGTCGCCGGCCAGCAGGGCAGGCAGCGACACGTCGCTGACGCCCACAAACATGCTGGCAATGGCCAGGACGACGACGGCGGTGGCCGCCCAGGCGAGCTGGGACCCGGATCCGCGGGCGCGGGAGCGTCC
>NZ_JBNHGF010000228.1:0-4673 GCF_059091005.1 Arthrobacter sp. Y3223164 | reverse complement strand
ACCCGGTCCGCTGGCCGGCAAGCGGGTCCTGGTCACCGCCGGCGGTACCCGCGAACCGCTGGACCCCGTACGCTTCCTGGGCAACCGGTCCTCCGGCAAGCAGGGCGTGGCACTGGCCCGCGCCGCTGCGGCCGCGGGAGCGGAGGTTGAACTGATCGCCGCCCACCTTGAGGTGGATATCCCGGACGGGATCAAGTCCAGCTCGGTGGAAACCGCCCTGGACCTGCGCGAGGCGACGCTCGAAGCGGCGGCGCGCTCCGACGTCGTCATCATGGCAGCCGCCGTGGCGGATTTTCGTCCGGCTGAAGTGACCGACACCAAGATCAAGAAGCGCGACGACGCCGACGACCCCGTGATCACGCTGGTGCGGAACCCGGACATCCTGGTGGAGGTCGTGCAGCAGCGCGGCTCCGGCGAGGTGCCGCTGATTATCGGTTTCGCCGCGGAAACCGGCGACGACCGCGGCGACGTGCTCGACTACGCGCGCAGCAAGCTCGAGCGAAAGGGCTGCGACCTGCTGGTGCTCAACCGCGTGGGCCGCGACCTGGTGTTCGGGCAGGATGACACCGAGATCACGGTGCTCGCACGCAGCGGCGTCGAACCGCAGACCCACCGCGGCAGCAAAGACAGCGCGGCCGCGGTGGTCGTCGAGCGCATCACCGCCGAACTCTCCCGCTGACACTGCACGCGGGCGCTTCCGGCCGGCCGCGAAAACCAGGCCGCCCGTGACCCCCTGTGTACTACCGTTTCGCTCCATGACCCGGCCTTTCGAGGCCGCGCCAACCGTTCCGTGGCGGTCCTCGCCAGCAAGTAAGGTATGTCTGTGACTTCTTCTGACAGCAATCTGCGGCTCTTCACGTCCGAGTCCGTGACCGAAGGCCATCCGGACAAGATCTGTGACCAGATTTCCGACGCCATTCTCGACGCGCTGCTGCGCGAGGATCCCGAGTCGCGGGTAGCCGTAGAGACGCTGACGACGACCGGCCTGGTCCACGTGGCCGGCGAGGTCACCACGAAGGGCTATGTGGAGATCCCCCAGATTGTCCGCGACACCATCCTGGAGATCGGATACAACTCCTCGGATAAGGGGTTTGACGGCGAGCGTTGCGGCGTGTCGGTTTCGATCGGGCAGCAGTCGCCGGAGATTGCCTCCGGGGTCTTTAATTCGTTCGAAACCCGCGAGGGGACCGGCATCGATGCGCGCGATGCCCAGGGTGCCGGTGACCAGGGCATCATGTTCGGCTATGCCAGCGACGAGACCGACGTCTTGATGCCCGCACCGATCTGGCTCGCGCACCGGCTGTCCGAGCGTTTGACCGAGGTGCGGAAGGACGGGACGCTTCCGTATCTGCGGCCCGACGGCAAGACGCAGGTGACCATCGGTTATGACGGCGACAAGCCGGTGTCGGTTAACTCGGTCGTGATTTCCAGCCAGCATGAAGGCGGCGTGGACCTCGACCACCTGCGTGCTGACCTCGCCTCGCGCGTGATCGAGCCGGTGCTGGCGGCCAGCTCACTGGACGCCACCAACGTGCGCTACATCCTCAATCCGGGCGGCGACTTCGTGATCGGCGGGCCGGTGGGCGACGCCGGGCTGACCGGACGCAAAATCATCGTGGATACCTACGGCGGCATGGCCCGTCACGGCGGCGGCGCATTTTCCGGCAAGGATCCGTCCAAGGTTGACCGTTCCGCTGCCTATGCCATGCGCTGGGTGGCCAAGAACGTGGTCGCCGCGGGACTGGCCCGGCGCGCCGAGATCCAGATCGCGTACGCCATCGGGATGGCGCGGCCGGTCGGCATCTACGTCGAAACCTTCGGAACCGAGACCGTTGACCCGGCGCGTATCGCCCAGGCGATCGAGGAAGTCTTCGACCTGCGTCCGCTGGGCATCATCGACGACCTGCAGCTCAAGCGGCCCATCTACAAGCAGACCGCGGCGCACGGCCATTTCGGCCGCGAACATCCCGACTTCACCTGGGAGCGGACCGACCGGGCCGACGCGCTGCGCAGCTACTTCAACGCCTGAGCCTGATGGGCTCTGATCCGCACCAGCTGAGCCTGCTGCAGGGCTTCGGTGCCCCCAAGCAGGCGCCGGGTACCTCGCCGGCGGCGGCGACCGACCCGGTGGCGCAGGTGCTGATCGAAACGCCGCTGCCACATCTGGACCGGATCTTCGATTACCTGGTGCCGGAGAATCTGGACGACGACGCTGTTCCCGGCGCGCGGGTCAAGGCCCGCTTCGGCGGCCAGGAAATGAGCGGGTACATCACCCGCCGCACGTCGGAGGTTCCGGAAGGGGTCAAGCTTGCCCCGTTGGCCAAAGTGGTTTCCGCGCAGCCGGTGCTGACCGAAGAACTGCTCCGGCTGGCCACGTCCGTGGCCGAGCGTTACGCAGGCAACGTCAGCGACGTACTGCGCGCCGCCATCCCGCCGCGCGTCGCCAAGGTGGATAAGGAATTCGCCGCCCGCGAGGCGGGCCAGTCGGCTGACCCGGCACCTCCGGCTAGCACCGCGCCTTCGGCTGACCCGGCACCTCCGGCTAGCACCGCGCCTTCGGCTGACCCGGCACCTCCGGCTAGCACCGCGCCTTCGGCTGACCCGGCACCTCCTGCTACCGCGCCGGCTCCGGATGGTGCGGAGCAAGCCTTCGCCGGTTATGACGGCGCTGGTGATTTTCTGGCCCGGCTGGCGTCGGGTGCCGCCCCGCGTGCCGTGTTGGCCAGCCACAAGTCCTACGGCCCTGCTTCGTGGACAGCCCAGGTAGCCCACGCCGTGGCGAGCGTACGGCAGAGCGGCCGCGGCGCCGTCGTCGTCGTTCCGGACGCCAAGGACCTGGCGCGGCTGGAAGCCGAATTGGAGCGCGTCCTTGGCGCGGACCAGTATGTCCGCCTGACCGCCGAGGACGGGCCGACGCCCCGCTACCGGAACTACCTGCGGTTGCTGCATGGCGACGTGTCGGTGGCCGTGGGGACGCGCTCGGCCGCCTTCGCTCCGGTGCAGGATCTGGGACTGGTGGCGATGTGGGACGACGGCGACGACCTGTTGCTGGAGCAGCGTTCCCCGTACCAGCATGCGCGCGAGGTGTTGTTGCTGCGCACGGCACAGGCCGGTTGCGCGGCCCTTTTCGCCGGGGTCTCGCGCAGCGGCGAAACACAGCGGTTGGTTGAGAGCGGCTGGGCGTCGGCGCTCACACCTGCCCGGCCGTTCTTGCGCCAGGCCACCCCGCGGATCCTCAACACCGCGGATTCGTTCCAACAGGAACGCGATCCCATGCTGCGCCACGCCCGTCTGCCGCATGCCGCGTGGCTTGCCGCCAAGGAAGGCCTGGAGCGCGGCCCGGTGCTGGTCCAGGTGGCGCGGACCGGCTTTTCACCTGCCCTTGCCTGCCAGGACTGCCGCGCGCCTGCCAGATGCACCGACTGTAATGGGCCTCTAGCGCAGCCGGGCCGGTCCGCGGCGCCGGCGTGCCGGTGGTGCGGCCGATTGGCCACGAACTACTCCTGCCCCGAATGCGGGTCCCACAGGCTCCGGGCCTCTGCGGTCGGCGCCCTGCGCACGGCGGAAGAACTGGGACGTGCGTTCCCAGGGGCGACGGTCGTGTCTTCCTCGGGGGAACACATCAAGTCCGTGGTCGAGTCACGTAAAGCCCTGGTGGTCGCAACACCGGGAGCCGAGCCGGTGGCGCCCGATGGGTACGCCGCGGCGTTGCTGCTGGATGGCAACGCCATGCTCAGCCGCGAGTCTCTGCGCACCCCCGAAGACGTGCTGCGCCGGTGGTTCCGCGCCGCGTCGTTGGTGCAGCCGTCGTCCGAAGGGGGGCTGGTGGTAGTCACCGCCGACCAAGACGCGGTTGTGGCGCCGTTGGTTCGGTGGGACCCAGCCGGCGCCGCAGCCCGGGAAATTCAGTTGCGGCGTGAGCTTCAGCTTCCCCCAGCCGTGAGGATCGCTGCCCTGACCGGGAAGCCCTCAGGCATTGAAGCCTTCATGGCGGACTTTGAGCTCAGCGGCAGCCTTCGAAGCGTCGGACCCGTTGAGCTTCCGGCCCGATCGGGGGAGAGCAGCGAGCACCGCCTGCTGCTGTTCTTCAGCTATCAGGACGGACCCCGCGTGACTGCCGCGCTTCGTCACCGCAAGGCCGCGCTGTCCGCCAAGCGGGTCCCCGACCCGGTGCAGGTGCGCTGCGACGGGACCGACCTGCTGTAACCTTCCGCACGCGCGGTCCGGCGCCGGGCGCGGGAGCAGGGGCTGCTTTTGTTTCCGCCGGCGGAGTGCCTGGTAGTGGTGGCGGGGTGGAGGTGTAGGTGTGGCCGGTGGGTGTAGTGGTTTCCACCGTGTGGTGTGGTCCGTCAAGGGTGCGGCTGGACCAGCCTTCGGCTTCCTTTGACTGGTTGCATTGTTCGCACAGTCCCTGGCCGTTGGCCATGGTCGTTTCACCGCCTTGCCTCCAGGGCACGATGTGGTCGATGTGCCGGATCGGGGCGTCGCACCAGGGCCTTGCGCAGACGGCGTCGCGGGCGTGGATCATCCGGCGCATCCCGTCGGGGAATCTCCGTGCGGCCGAGTCCATCCCCAGCAGCTGCCCGGTCCCCGGCGCGGTGTAGAGGCGGCGGACCCAGACGTCCTCCACGCTGGCCTGTTGCAACACCTTGGTGCGTTGGGCCTGCTCGCGG
>NZ_JBNHGF010000227.1:0-4675 GCF_059091005.1 Arthrobacter sp. Y3223164 | reverse complement strand
GGACCTGGCCCAGGCCGCCGCGGACGTCGTGGTGCGCCGGCGCGGCACGTCGGTCTGCAGCACCACCGACCTCGCCTCGCACCTGGGCACCTTCTCCGATGCGGCCCTGGATGCGGAGGCGCTCGGGCAGGCGATCGCCGCCGAGCGGGCCTCGGGCAAGCGCATTGTGCTGACGAACGGGTGTTTCGACGTGTTGCACCGCGGCCACACCCGCTACCTGAACCAAGCCAAGCAACTGGGCGACGTGTTGGTCGTGGCGCTGAACAGCGACGCATCTGCCCGGCGGCTGAAGGGGCCGGACCGGCCGATCAACCCGGCCGCCGACCGGGCCGGCATCATCGCCGCGCTCAGCTGCGTGGACTACGTGACAGTGTTCGACACGGACACGCCCATCCCGCTGATCGAAGCGATCCGGCCCGACATCTACGCCAAGGGCGGGGACTACTCTCCGGAGATGCTCGAGGAAACGGCGGTGGTAGAAGCCTGCGGCGGCGAGGTCTGCATCCTGGACTATGTGTCCGACCACTCCACCACGGCGGTGGTCCGCCGGATCCGCGGCTCGGCGCCCCCGGCGGAAACAGGTCCCGCCCCGGCCGCGGGAGCGAATCCGGCCTCGGGACTTGATTCGGCGTGAGCCGCAGGAGTTCAGCCAGCTGGGCCCTCGCTCCACCGGAAACAGGGCCGGAGCTGGACGTGTTGGTGCCCAGCTATGGCCGGGAAGCGGAGCTGGCGGTGACGCTCGCCGGGTTGGCGGCGCAGGACGGCCCGGAGTTCTCGGTCATCGTCAGCGACCAGACCGACGGCGCCCCCGCCTGGGAGCACCCGGCCGCCGGGGCGATGATCCGGGTGCTGGAAGCCCAGGGGCGCCCGGTCCGGCTGGAGCGGAATCTGCCCCGGCGCGGGCTGGCCGAGCAGCGCGACTTCCTGCTCCGGCTTGCCACGGCTGAACTCGTGCTGTTCCTGGACAACGACGTGTGGCTGGAACCGGGCATGCTGGTCCGGATGACGGCGGCCATTCGGGAGGCGGGCTGCGGATTTATCGGTGCAGCGGTGCAGGGCATGTCCTACCTGGACGACGTGCGGCCGGGGGAGCAGGAACCCTTCGAACTGTGGGACGGCCCGGTGCGGCCCGAGCGCATCCGCCGCGAGGACCACCGGTTCGGCCGCTGGCAGCTGCATAACGCGGCAAACCTGACGCATATCGCCGCCGGGTTGGGCATTCCGGACGGTGGCTGGCGGCTGTACAAGATCGCGTGGGCCGGCGGCTGCGTGCTGTACCGTCGGAGCGCGCTGCTGGAGTGCGGCGGGTTCGGATTCTGGCAGGAACTGCCGCCGGCCCACGCCGGGGAAGACGTGGTGGCGCAGCTGAGGGTCATGGAACGCTACGGCGGTGCCGGCATCCTGCCCTCCGGCGCCGTCCACCTGGAATCGCCCACCACGGTCACCGATCGCTCCACGGAAGCCGCGGACGTGGTGCTGCGGGATTAGCCCCGGCGCAACCTATCCCGCTTCCTGCCACCCGCCGCCGACCGTGTAGCTGGCGACCAGCGTGCCCGCCCCGGGCTGCATCGAGTCGTCGGGATCGTCGTAGAGCTGCGCCGCGTCCGCCTTGCTGTTGGACAGGATGGACTCCGCCGCTTCCTTGGCCTCGGCCAGCGAGGCCCCGAACACCTCGCTGCGGGCAGGCAACTGGTCGGTGCGGACGATTTCCGCATCGGTTTCGCTGAGCGGGACCGTATAGCCGCGGTGCTCGTCGCTGACCGGGAACTCGAAGCTTTCCCCGTCCGGCGCGGCCGGAATGGTGTACTCCAGGTAATAGGACATGGCGGTGCTCCTTTCGGCGCTGTCGGCCGCCGGTCAATCACGGCGGCGGCCCGGGCCCCCAGCCTGTCACAGCCGAAATGCGGTGCATAGGCCGCAGGAGTCCAACCCCCTCCGGCGGGGCGTTCCCGTCCCAGCCGCCCCGGATTCGCCCGCGGCCGGTTAGCCGTGCAGCGTCGTCGTCGTTAGACTGGCAGTTGCGTAAGGGAGTATCCAGATGCGCTGCAGCCGTCAACACGTAGGGCGCCGACGCCCGGCCGGTTGCAGTGGCCGGCCGTGCCGGAGGAGAGACTTGCGGGCTCACCGCTACCCGCTTACGGAAGGAAACCCATGAGCGTTTCTCCCCTGATTTGGGGCATCACGATCGCCGTGATCCTCGCGTTGCTCGCCTTCGACTATTTCTTCCACATCCGCAAGGCGCACGTGCCCTCGCTGAAGGAAGCGGCCATCTGGTCCGCCTTGTACGTGGGCATCGCCATCGTCTTCGGGATCCTGGTGCTGATTTACGGCGGCGTGGACATGGGCTCCGAGTACTTCGCGGGCTACATCACCGAGAAGGCGCTGTCGGTGGACAACCTGTTTGTCTTCCTCATCATCATCGCCAGTTTCAAGGTGCCGCGCGAAGACCAGCAGAAAGTGTTGCTGTTCGGCATTGTGTTCTCGCTGATCGCCCGCACCGGGTTCATCTTCCTGGGCGCGGCGCTGATCAACACGTTCGCCTGGGTGTTCTACGCCTTCGGCCTGATCCTGATCATCACGGCGGGCAACCTGCTCAAGCCCGGACACGACGGCGGCGAGGCGGACAACTTCATCATCCGGCTGGCCAAGCGCTTCTTCCACACCACGGATTACTACGACGGCGACAAGCTGTTCACCGTCAAGGACGGCAAGAAGGCGATGACGCCGATGCTGCTGGTCATGGTGGCCATCGGCGGCACGGACATTCTGTTCGCCCTCGACTCCATTCCCGCGATCTTCGGCCTGACGCAAAACGTCTTCATCGTCTTCACCGCCACGGCCTTCTCGCTGATGGGCCTGCGCCAGCTGTACTTCCTGATCGACGGCCTGCTGGACCGGCTGATCTACCTGTCCTACGGCCTCGCAGCAATCCTGGCGTTCATCGGCGTGAAGCTGATCCTGCACGCACTGCACGAGAACAACCTGCCCTTCGTCAATGACGGCAACCCGGTTCCCGTGGTCGAGATCACCACCGGACTCTCGCTCACCGTCATCATCGGCATCCTTGTGGTCACCGTCGTCGCCTCGCTGCTGAGCAAGGCCGGCAAGGCACAGAACGCCATCAACAACGCACGCCGGCACGCGGTCAACTACATGGATCTCTCCTACACCGCTGACCCGGCAGAACGTGAACGCATTTACCGGCTGCTGGTGGAAGAAGAGCGCCAGATCGTGCAAATGGATCCGAAGTACCGCAACAAGGCCAAGGACGTGGACATCATCCGCGAACAAGTGGCCGAGGCCCACCGCCAACACGCGGAATACCAGCGGAGCTAAGTCCGCCCGGGCCGGTCGGACAAACGTCGGCTGACCGGCCCGGCGCACTGATTCGCCGGGCCGGTCGGGACAGGACCGGCCCCCCTTCAAGGGCAAAACGTCCGGTGCTACCGTGAGTCTACTGATCAAGAGAACCCGCAGTTCCAATAGCAGGGAAGGTGATCACCATGACCGAGCAGGTCAACACGACCCACGCAGCCAACAAAAGGTACGCCGAGCTGTACAAGAAGCCGGGACCCTGGATCACGGTCTACGTGGACGCCAGCACGGGGACCGTGGACTCCCTGCGGGCAGGCGATGTGCTGCCGGACAGGCTGCGGGAATCGCTCGGGAAGCAGGGCGCCGCGAAAGCGGACATCGAGGCCGTGATCGACGCCGTTTCGCCGGCCACCGGCGTTCCGTCTCCGGTCTCCCGCTTCGTCCTGGTGCGCGGCGGTGAGGCCGAAATCAACGAGGTGCTCCCGGGCGAAATGTCCGGCCCGGAGGTGGTTCACACCGGCCCGATTCCGGACCTGGTGCCCCTGTTGAAGGCCCGCGGCGACGATTTCCCGTACGTGGTGGCCGAAGTGGGTCGGGACGGCGGCGAGGTCCATCTGCAGTACGCTCGCCGGAACGGCGTGGTGGAAACGAGGACGGTAGAGGGCGAGCGGGAGAACCTGACCAAGGTTCCCGGCGGCGGCTGGTCCCAGGGCCGCTATCAGCACCGCACCGAGGAAATCTGGCGCAAGAATGCCGATGAAATCGCCGCCGAGATCGACCGCGTGGTGCAGGCCAGCAAGGCGCGGCTGCTGATTGTGGCCGGCGATATACGGGCCCGGGAACTGGTGGTCGACCAGCTTTCCGAAGCCAGCCGGGCGATCGAAGTCACCATCGAGTCGCACACCCGCACAGGCGGCGCGGACAAGGACGCGCTCCGTGCCGAAATAGCCGCCCGGGTGGCCCATGTGTGGACGGAACAGCGCAAAGCCATCCTCGACCGCTTGGCCAACCAAACCGGGCAGGCCCATCCGGAGTGGACGGCGGGCCTGGGCGAGTGCGTCCGGGCCCTGCAGCAGGCGCAGGTCGGCACGCTGCTCATGAACGACGACGCCCTCGCCGATCACAACGTGCATGCCCTGACGGCCGAACCGTGGATCGCTACGGCGGGGGAGCAAGCCGTCAATGGCGACCTGCTGGCCAAGGTGCCTGCCCCTGCGGCGCTGGTCCGGGCAGCGGCGCTGACCGACGCGCGGGTGACCATGGTCCCCGAAGGAGCCCTGCCGGGAGGCAAAAGCATAGCGGCGCTGCTGCGCTGGCCCACCGGCCCCGACGTGCCGCGCGGCTAAGGTCCTTCGGCGGG
>NZ_JBNHGF010000226.1:0-4713 GCF_059091005.1 Arthrobacter sp. Y3223164 | reverse complement strand
GGCCGGGCCGGCCAGCAAGGGGCGGGCCGGCACACGCGCACCTGATGGGCCCGGCCCGCAATTTCCGGGGGGCTAGGCGTGCGGCAACTCCTGGACCACGAGGAACATGGCGCCGGTCGGGTCGGTCAGGGTGGCGACGCGACCGAAGGACGTGTCTTCGGCGGGCTGGACCACGCTCCCGCCCCGGGCGGTGGCCTTGTCGACGGCCGCGTCGGCGTTCTCGACGGCGAAGTAGATGCGCCAGTGCGCCGGGACGCCCTCGGGCAGCCAGGCGCCGGCGTCCATGATCCCGGCCGCCGCGGTGTCGCCGGAGCCAAGCGTGGTGTAGCGAAACTCGTCGGTGTCGCTCATGACGTCCGTGTCCCAGCCGAACACGTCCTGGTAGAACTTCACGGTGGCGGGGTAGTCGCGGGTGAAGAGTTCGTGCCAGGCGGGGGAGCCAGGCTCGGCGGCCAACTCGTAGCCGGTATGCCCGGCGAACTCCCAGAGGCCGACGGCGGCCCCTCCGGGGTCGGCGAGCATGCCCATCTTGCCCTGTTCGGGAACCTCCATCGGCTCAACGTAGACCTGGCCGCCGTGGGCCGCGGCGATGCTGGCGGTGGTGTCGATGTCATCCACGCGCAGGTAGGTGGTCCACGTGTCCGGGGTGTCGGCCTGCTGACTCTGCATGATGCCCGCAACGGCATGGCCGTCCTTGAAGGCCATGATGTAGCCGCCGTACTTCTCCTGGTCGCCGGTCTCATAGGTCCAGCCGAAAAGCTCCG
This sequence comes from Arthrobacter sp. Y3223164, assembly GCF_059091005.1. NCBI lineage: Bacteria > Bacillati > Actinomycetota > Actinomycetes > Micrococcales > Micrococcaceae > Arthrobacter > Arthrobacter sp. Y3223164. Next base: position 3,949 of record NZ_JBNHGF010000226.1, on the reverse strand, counting down.
TGTAGAACTGCTTGGCCCTGTCCGGATCGGAGGTCATCAGGTCCACCCAGCAGGGTGCACCGGGGGCGAGGGTGGGCTTGGGCATGGCTGGCTCCTGTTCCGCGGTTGAGTGGAAACAAGCGCGAGCCTACTCGGGCCCGGGCCGCGGCGGCAATGGGTGTTCCGGGGGACCGAGGGGCGCCGCAACATTGCGGCCGCATTAGGTTAATTAGGTAAGCCTTAGCTAATCTGTTCCGCGTGATCCAACCAACACGAGCAGGACTCCACGCACGCGACTTAGTGCTGCGCTATGGGGACAAGGACGTTGTCCACGGTGCCGGCCTTCAGTTGGAGCCGGGGCGGATCATCGCACTCGTCGGTCCGAACGGCAGCGGCAAATCAACCCTGCTGCGGGCGCTCGCGCGGCTGCACGCCGTGTCTGCCGGAACGATCACCGTGCAGCCCGACGACGGAGCCCCAACCGATGCGCTCATGATGAAACGCAGCGAGTTTTCCAGACACGTGACTCTCCTGTCGCAGAGCCGGCCGGTTCCCCATGGACTAAGCGTTCGCGAGGTGGTGGAATTCGGACGCCACCCGTACCGCGGACGCTGGAGGGCTGCCGATCCTGAGGGGCCCGTCGCCGTCGAACGGGCGATGCTGCTCACGGGGATCACGGATCTGGCGAACCGGGGCGTCCAGGAACTGTCCGGCGGCCAGCTGCAGCGCGTGTGGCTGGCCAGCTGCCTGGCGCAGGATGCTGCCGTGCTGCTGTTGGACGAGCCCACCAATCACCTGGACCTGCGCTACAAAGTGGAGATCCTCGATCTGGTCTATGACCTGGCCCGTGTCCACGGCGTAGCGATCGGCCTGGTACTGCACGATCTCGACGAGGCCGCCGCGCTGGCCGACCACGTCGTGGTGCTCTCGGAAGGCCGCATCGCAGCCGCCGGCCCGGCCCACGAGGCGCTGGACGCGGAGCTGCTCAGCAAGGTTTACTCCATCCCCATTGTCACCCATGCCGACCCGCTGACCGGGCGGCTGCGCACCCGGGCCGTGGGGCGGCACACCGACCAAACGCATGACCAACACGAAAGGACCATCCGTCCATGAAGATCCATAAGGCCCTGGCGGCCCTCGGCGCCGTGGCATTGTTGCTCACCGGCTGTGGCACCACCGAAGAGCCTGCCGAACCCGCAGCCGCCGGCAGCGGCGGCAGCCTCACGGTCACCGACTCGCGCGGCGTAGACGTGGAGCTCTCAGGACCGGCCACCCGCGTGGTCGGCACCGAGTGGAACGTGGTTGAAAACCTGGTCACCCTGGGCGTGATGCCGGTCGGCGTCGCCGACGTCAAGGGCTATGGCGCCTGGGTGAATGCCGCTCCGCTGGACGACACGGTAACTGACATCGGCACCCGCGGTGAACCAAGCTTCGACACGATCGCCTCGCTGGACGCGGACCTGATTGTCGCCACCACCGACCTGGCCGAGAACGTCGTTTCCCAGCTGGAAGAGCTGGCCCCGGTGGTGGTGGTTAAGTCCGCCGACGCCAGCCGCCAGATCGATCAGGCCAAGGACAACCTTCGGCTGATCGCCGAGGCCACAGCCACCGAAGCGAAGGCCGACGACGCCATCGCCGAGTTCGACGCCGCCATGGCGGATGGCAAAGCCGCACTGGAAGAAGCAGGACTTGCCGGCTCGCGGGTCGCTTTCGCCGACGGCTGGGTGGCAGACGGCCAGGTCTCGATCCGGCCCTTCGTTGAAGGTTCGTTGCTGGCCGACATCAACACCGGATTGGGGTTGGTCTCTCCCTGGGACCTCGAAGGAGATGCCGCCTACGGCCTGGCCTCCACCGACGTTGAGGGGCTGACCACGGTTGACGCGGACAGCTTCGTCTACATCACCAACAGCGTCGAGGGCGATTTCACCGACGAACTGGCCAACAACGCCGTCTGGAAGTCGCTGCCGTTCGTGCAGGCCGGCGAGGTCCACAGGCTGGAGGACGGCATCTGGCTGTTCGGCGGTCCCGCGTCGATGACCCAGTACGTCGACGCCATAGTTTCCACGCTCACCAAGTAGCACGGGACGGACCAACCATGACCGAGACGGTGAATAGGCCCGCGCCGTCCGTGCAGGCGGCCGTTGCAGGGGCTCCCGAACCGGTTCCCGCCGGGGCAGGCGGGCGACGGGCCGCAACAGGGGTGGTCGCCGGAAGCGGACTGGTGCTCCTGCTCCTCTTCTCACTGGTCCACCTCACCCAAGGGACCGCCGCCGTCGGGCTGGCCGAGTTGCTCGGCCTGCTCGACGGCGGCGGTTCCGACCAGCAGACCGCCGTTTTGGTTGCTTCCCGCATTCCGCGGCTGCTGGCCGGAATCCTGGTCGGCGTTGCCCTCGGGGTAGCGGGTGCCGCCTTGCAGTCCGCTACCCGCAATGTCCTGGCGTCCCCGGATACGCTGGCGGTCGACGCCGGCGCCCATCTGGCGATCGTCGCGGTCGCCGCGTTTGGGATCACGCTACCCGCGCTGCTCTCCGGCGGCCTCGCATTCATCGGTGGCCTCGCCGCTGCTGCACTGGTGCTTGCCTTGTCCGGGGCGGGGGCCAACAGCAATGGCGGCCCGATCCGTCTGGTGTTGGCCGGAACCGCCCTCGCCCTGGGGCTTCACTCGGCTACCAGCGGCCTGCTGCTGTTGTTCAGCCAGGAGACCACCGGCTTGTATGCCTGGGGCAAGGGCAGCATTACCCAAACCAGGAATGATGAGCTGCTGCAGTTCACCCCGATCATCCTGCTGGCTGTTGCCGGGCTGATGTTCCTGGCCCGGAGGATGGACCTGCTGGGTCTGGGCGACGATGCTTCCCGGCTGGCCGGCGCCGACCCCCGGATCGCGCGCACCGGCGCGATCGTCCTGGCCGTGATGCTGTCCGCTTGCGCGGTGACCGTTGCGGGTCCGATCGGCTTCGTGGGTCTGTGCGCACCCGCCATCGTGCGGCTGCTGGCCTCCCGCGTCCGGGGCTTGGGCCACCACCGGGTGCTGCTGCCCATCTCGGGGCTGGCGGGCGCGGTGGTCGTGGTCGGCGCCGATGTGGCGGTCCGGGTGGTGCTCGGTGCGCAGGCCGGGGTGGAAGTGCCGACCGGTGCGGTCACCACGGTGTTCGGCGCGGTGTTCTTGGTGATCCTGGCGCTGCGGATGCCGGACGCCGGACTCAGCGCAGCCGGCGACGCCCTGGCCAGATTGCGTTCCCGCACGTTTTATCTCAGCGTGGTTTTGGGGCTTGTCTTCCTGTTGGCCGGCCTGGTGGTGGCCGGGGCGCTGCTCGGCGACGCAAAATTGCTGCTCGGCGATCTGGCCAATTGGCTCACCGGTCAATCCGGAGACCGCGTGAGCGCGGTTCTGGGTACGCGGATGCCTCGCGTTGTGGCGGCAGTGCTGGCCGGTGCGGCGCTGGCGCTCGCCGGAGCGCTGATCCAGGCGGTGTCCCGGAATTCCCTGGCCGAACCGGGCATTATCGGCGTGTCCGGCGGCGGCGGGCTCGCGGCAATCATCGTCATCACCACTGTTCCGCTGGCCGGCGCCTGGGCGGTCACCGGAACCGCGCTGGTCGGATCGGCGTTGACGGCTCTGTTGGTGTTTGGTTTGGCGTTCCGTGGCGGCCTGCAGCAGAACAAGCTCGTCCTGATCGGCATTGGCGTCTCCGCCGCGCTCACCGCGGTGATCGCAGTCCTGCTGGTCACCACGGACCCCTACAACCAGACGAAAGCCCTGACCTGGCTCTCGGGTTCCACGTACGGCCGGACCTTCGCCTCGGTGCTGCCGCCGCTTGCCGCGCTGGTTCTTGCCGTGCCGGTGCTGGCCGGACTGCGCCGCGACATGGACTTGATCGCCGTCGACGACGATTCCCCGCGCGTTCTGGGCGTCGGCCTGAACGGCACCCGGCTGCTGCTGCTGACGACGGCGGTGCTGCTGACCGCGGGC
>NZ_JBNHGF010000225.1:0-4779 GCF_059091005.1 Arthrobacter sp. Y3223164 | reverse complement strand
GAGTACGAGCGCTTCAGCTCCCCGGTGCCGGCCGACGGCGGCCGCGGCGTGGACCTGAACGAGTGCATGGCGGTGCTGCGCGAGGAACTGGACGACGACGCCGTCATCACCTACGGCGCGGGAAACCACGCGCTGTGGCCGGCACGCTACCTGCCACACTCGGCGGCCGACTCGCTCGTGGCACCGCGCAACGGCGCCATGGGGGTCGGCATCCCTGCCGCCGTGGCGGCCGGATTGATCTTCCCCGGCCGGCAGGTGGTCTCCGTGGCCGGCGACGGCTGCTTCCTCATGAACGGGCAGGAGTTCGGGACGGCCGCGGCGTACGGCAGCGCGCCGGTGGTCATCGTGGTGGACAACGGGTGCTTCGCGACCATCCGCGAGCACCAGGAGCGCAGCTATCCGGGCCGGCCGTCGGGCACGGAGCTCACCAACCCGGACTTCGCGCAGTGGGCCCAGTCCTTCGGTGGCTACGGCGAACGGGTGGAGCGGACAGCTGATTTCCGCGATGCCTTCCGCCGCGCCGTCGACAGCGGCAAGCCCGCCCTGCTGCACGTGCTGCAGGACCCATCCGTGCGGTCACCGAAGACCGGAGAACAGGAGGACGCGCGATGAGCGGGCTGGATTCACACGACGACGCACGCTTCTTGCGGGACTTCGAGGCGCTGAGCGGGTTCGGGGCGACGGAGAACGGCGGGGTCCACCGGCTGGCCGGATCGGCGGCGGACGGCGAACAGCGGCGCTGGTTCACCGAACTGCTGGAGTCGAAGGGCTTCCGCGTGGAGTTCGACCAGATAGGCAACCAATTCGGCCTGCTGGAGTTGGTGCCGGACGCGCCGTTTGTGGTGGTGGGCTCGCACCTGGACTCCCAGCCGACCGCGGGTAAGTACGACGGCGCCTACGGTGTCCTCGCCGCCGCCCACGCCGCGTTCCGGCTGGCGGCCGAATGGCGCTCCTCGGGCACGGTGCCGCGGCACAATCTGGCGGTGGTGAACTGGTTCAATGAGGAGGGCGCGCGGTTTAAGCCCTCGATGATGGGCAGCTCGGTCTACACCGGAAAGATGACCGCCGCTGCCGCGTTGGCGGTGGAGGACCCGGCCGGTATTACGGTCGCGGAAGCGCTGCAGTCCATCGGCTGCCTCGGGTCCGGAACGGGGCCGGCGGCGGTCTACTGCGCCGAGATCCACATCGAGCAGGGCCGGAGCATGGAGCGCGACGGCGTGACGATCGGCCTGGTGGATTCGAACTGGGCGGCGAACAAATACGAGTTCGTGGTGCACGGCGAGCAGTCGCACACCGGCTCCACGGTGATTGCGGACCGGAAGGATGCCCTGCTGGGGGCCTCGATGCTGGTGGTGGCGGCGCGGGAAATCGCGGACCGGTTCCCCGGCGTCCTGCACACCTCCGTGGGCCAGCTCGACGTGTATCCGAATTCCCCCGTCGTCGTGCCGTCCCGCGTGAACCTGTTGCTTGACCTGCGGTCTGCCGACGAGACGGTACTGGCCGAGGCCGACCAGATGCTGCACGAGCGGATGCTTCAGATCGAGCGGGCCGCGAACGTGCGGATCGACAAGGGCGGCTCCCACTGCTGGCCCGTGACGCCCTACCAGCCCGAGGGCGTGGAACTGGCCGAAAAGGCCGCGGTCGACCTCGGCCTTTCCTACCGGAAGGTGAAGACCCTGGCCGGGCATGACTCGACGAACATGAAGGACATCGTTCCGACGATCATGCTCTTCGTGCCCTCGGTCGAGGGCATCTCGCACAACGAGCACGAGTACACCAGGGACGAGGACATCGTGGCAGGCCTGCACATGCTCACGGACGTGGTCCGGCGCCTGTGCCACGGCGAGCTGGACCGCGCGGAATAGCCGACCCGCGCTCTTTGTTGACAAGTCCATGAAGATTGAGATCTGGTCCGACATTGCCTGCCCCTGGTGCTTCATCGGCAAGCGCCGCTTCGAAACGGCCCTGGAGGGCTTCGAACACAAGGACCAGATCGACGTCGAATGGCGCAGCTACCAGCTCGACCCCACCCTGCCGGAACACTATGACGGCACCGAGACCGAGTACCTGTCCCGGATGAAGGGCATGCCGCAGGACCAGGTCAAGCAGATGTTCGCCCACGTCACGGCGCAGGCCGAAGGCGAAGGGTTGAACTACGACTTCGACTCCGTGGTGGTGGCCAACAGCTTCACCGCGCACCGCTTCCTGCACCTGGCCAAGGAGCACGGCGTGATGGACCAGGCCAAGGAAGCCCTGCTGTCCGGCCATTTCGAGCAGGGCAAAGACATTGGCGACGCGGAGTATCTGGTGGGCATGGGCGTCGAACTGGGCATTCCCGAGACGGAGATCCGCGAGACGCTGGCCGGCGACCGCTTTGCCGCGGAGGTGCGCGCCGACATCGCCGAGGCCCGCGCGCTCGGCGTGAACGGGGTGCCGTTCTTCGTGCTGGACCGCAAGTACGGGATTTCCGGGGCGCAGCCGGCCGAGGCGTTCGCGCAGGCGATTCGGCAGGCGTGGAACGAGCGCAGCCCGCTGACCGTGCTGCCGCAGTCGAAGACCGACGACGGCGCGGTGTGCGGCCCCGACGGCTGCAACTGACCTGACCGGACCGGAACCGGCGGGCTGCTACCCGAAGCGGCCCGCCGGTTTTCTTGTGTCCTATGCCTTATCTTGTGCCCTGCGCGTTGCTGGGCGGCCCGTCGAGCACGGTGGGGACGTACTCGAGCAGCTGGAGCCGGCCGTCGAAGGTCCTGCTGTCCACCATCTCGAGCGCGACGTCCGGGTAGCCGTCGTAGATCCGCTCCCGGCCGGTGCGGCCGGTGATGACCGGGAAAACGACCAGCCGGAAGCGGTCCACGAGCCCCGCGGTCAACAGGGACCGGCACAGGCTGAGGCTGCCGAGGGTGCTGAGCTTGGTCCCGGCGCGTTTCATCTCAGCCACGGCCGCGACGGCATTCCCGGTGACCAGTTCCGAGTTCGGCCAGGTCAGCGGCGCCTGCAGCGTGGAGGAGAAGACGACCTTCGGCACGGCGGCGAGGCCGGTCAGGCTGGCGCCCTCATCTTCGGAGAATTCCGAGGACCCGGCCGCAGCCTGCTCGGACATGCCGGACATCAGCCTGTAGGTGTTCGCGCCCAGGAGGAAGGTGTAGTCCTTCTCCCCCTCCTGCTCGAGCCAGGCCAGATACTCCGGGCCCTCCAGCCCCCACCAGCCGGGCCAGCCCACGGCCGAGGCATAGCCGTCCAGCGAGATGATCAGGTCCACCATCAGGTTCGCAGATTGCGCCTGCGCAGTTGTCTCGCCCATCGCACGCTCCTCGCTCTGCCAGGCGCTTGGCCGACATGTTACTCCCGAAGCGATAGGTTGTTGAAGGTGCTCCGGGCGCCCAAGCGCCCGGAGCGAAGGTCCGCTTCCCTGAACTGTGGCGGTCGCTGTCCCCTTGGGCGACCGGCGAAGCACCCTGGCTGCACACTGCGGTTCCATCCGCGTGTGCAGCGCATGTACTGATTGGCCGGCCGACGCTTCGGCCCGAATGAGAGGACCGATAGCGGGATGAATCAGCAACCGACGAGGCTCTGGACCAAGAACTTTATTCTGGCCATCGTCGTCAACCTGTTCATCTCCCTGGTTTTCTACATGCTGATGACCACGATGGCGCTCTACGCCGTGGACCGCTTCCAGGCCTCCGACACCGCCGCCGGTTTCACGTCCAGCGCGTTCGTGCTCGGGTCGGTCATTGCGCGGATCTTCGCCGGCCGGCTGCTGGACGTCGTGGGCCGCCGGAAGATGATCCTGGCGACCATGGCCGTGTTCGTGGCCGCCTCGCTGCTGTACATTCCCACCGGTTCGCTGACCTGGCTGCTGGTGCTGCGCATCGTGCACGGCATGGCCTTCGGCGCGGGCACCACCGCGGTGGCTGCCTCGGCGCAGACCCTCATCCCCCACACCCGGCGCGGAGAGGGAACGGGGTACTTTGGCCTGTCCACCACGCTCTCGACGGCGGTGGGCCCCTTCGTCGGCGTGCTGCTGGCGGGGCTGGGCAACTACGATGCGATGTTTTACTTCTGCGCCGCCGCCTCCGTGGTTGCCCTGGTGGTGGCCCTGTTCCTGCGGGTGCCGGAACTGCCGGCCGCGAAGCGATCCGGCAGGTTCCGGATGAGCCTGAGCGATATTTTCGAGACGGCGGCCCTGCCCATCTCCTGCATCATCCTGCTGGCCGGGACCTCCTACTCCGGCATCCTGATCTTCCTGACCTCCTACGCGGAGTCGCGAGGCTCCACCTCCGCGGCCAGCGTCTTCTTCCTGGTCTATGCGGGGGCGGTGCTGGTCTCCCGCCTGTTCGCCGGCCGGATCCAGGACCGCCGCGGCGACAACAGCGTCATGTACCCCACCCTGATCTCCTTCGTGCTGGGGTTGGCGCTGCTGATCCCGGACCCCACCCTCCTGACCATCATCGGCTCGGCGATCTTCAGCGGCATCGGCTTCGGCACCATCATGTCCGGCGCGCAGGCGATTGCGGTGAAGGTGTCGCCGGCCATGCGCATCGGCACGGCCACGTCCACCTTCTTCCTGGCGCTCGACCTCGGTTCCGGGCTCGGCCCCATCCTCCTGGGCACGCTGGTTCCGGTTCTCGACTACCCGGGCATGTACGCCCTGCTGGCCGTGGTGATGGTGCTGACCACCCTGCTCTACTTCTTCGTGCACGGCCGCCGGAAGGGTACCGCCGGAGCCGTCGGCGCCTAGGGTCGCGGCGGCGGGCCTGGCGTCGCGGCGATGAGGGC
>NZ_JBNHGF010000224.1:0-4788 GCF_059091005.1 Arthrobacter sp. Y3223164 | reverse complement strand
CGTCGGCATCACCGCCGTGCCGGCGGCGCCCGGCTATGGCGCGGCCCCCGCGCATGCCTGGTGGAACTACGCCAGCGCCCCGGGGGTGCAGGCCGCGCTGCTCGTCTTTGTGGTGAGCCTGACGCTGCTGATGGATTCGACCATGGCCGGGGGACGGCTCTGGCGGGCAGCCCGGACCGCCACCCTGGCGGCCATGCTGCTGGTCTTCCTGGCCCAGTTCACCCCGTTCGGGGGCTTTCCCGAAGCCGCCGGGCTGACCGCTGCCTGGGTGATGGCGGACCGGCTCCTGCATTACGTGCTGCCCGTCGTCGTCGTGACCGGCTGGCTCATCTTTGGTCCGCGGCCCCGCATCGGCGCCGGCGCCGTGACGGTCGGGCTGGCCTTCCCCGGTTTCTGGCTGCTCTGGACGGGCATCAGGGGTGCCGCGACGGGTTGGCTGCCGTACAGCCCCGGGACGGCGGGGCCGGGGGAGTTGCTGATGACGGGCATCGGCCTGATCCTGGTCTGGCTGGGGGCGGGCATGGTGTTCCTGCTGCTGGACACGACGATGGGCCGCGAGCCCGACGGATATCTTCCGGGATTCGGGCCCGGGGATCCCGACGAGGGCAGGGCCGGGACCTCCGGGGGCACCCCGCCGGCCGGGGTCTCCGGGGGTGCACCGCCGTTTGCCGCGGGCATCCGGGAGGCGGACCCCGTGGATCCACGGGACCTGTAGCTTTCGCGGGCTGCGTCCGGGAGTTGCAGCCTTCGCACCTGCGTCAGGCGGGTCGGTCGAGGTCCGGGGCCGAGAACGTATCGCACCGGCCGGCGTCACCGGTTTGGTAGCCGTGCAGGAACCAGCGCTGCCGCTGCTCGCTGGAGCCGTGCGTCCAGGTGTGGGGGTTGACCTGCCCCGCGGCGGCTTGCTGGATGCGGTCGTCGCCGACGGCGGCCGCGGCGGAGAGGGCGTCCTGCAGGTCCCGCTGGGTCAGCGGCTGCATGAAGGGTTCCCCGGTCCGTTCGTCGATCTGCTCGGTGGCGTTGCCGGCCCACACCCCGGCATAGCAGTCCGCCTGCAGTTCCACCCGGACTGCGCCGGATTCGGGTCCCTGGGGATCCTGCCGGGCGTAGCCGATGGCACCGGTGAGGTTCTGGATGTGGTGCCCGAACTCGTGCGCCACCACGTATTCCTCGGCCAGCGGCCCGCCGCTGGCGCCGAAGCGGGTGGTCAGTTCGGTGAAGAAGGAGGTGTCGAAATACGCGGTCTGGTCGGATGGACAGTAGAACGGGCCCACCGCGCTGCTGGCCCTGCCGCAGCCGGTGCTGACGCCGCCGTCGAACAGGACGGTCTGCGGGGCCGGGTACCGCATGTTGTAGCGGGGGAGATAGCCGGCCCAGAAATCGTTGAGGCTGTTGACGGTCCCCACGATGCGGCAGTCGGTGCGATCGTTGGCGTCCGCGCCGGTGCGGCATTCTTCCTGCAGGGCCGAACCACCCGGTTGCTGCTGTTCCTGGCCGGCGCCCAGGCCGAAGCCTTCCAGCACTTCGGGCGAAACGCCCAGGAGGCTGGCAATGAGGACGAGGAGGCCGCCGCCGCCGATGGCGATCTTGCCGCCCAGGCCGCCGCGGCGGTCCTGAACCTGTGACGTATCCAACTGGGAGCCGCGGGAGAAACTCATTCGCCAAGGATAACCGTCCGATCAGGGCGGGGCGGAGGGGTGGGGACGGCTTGGGTTGCCGGTAGACTGGAAAGGTTGATTTCCGCCCGTCCCGTCTGGACGGCGCCCGGGCATCCCTCCCGCACCCCTTCGAAAGGCTTCCACTGTGATTACCGTCAACGATCTTGAGCTGCGTGCCGGGGCCCGTCTGCTCATGGAGGCGGTGTCCTTCCGTGTGGACAAGGGCGACAAGGTGGGGCTGGTGGGCCGCAACGGCGCCGGCAAGACCACGCTGACCCGCGTCCTCGCCGGAGAAGGCATGCCTGCCGCCGGGACCGTGGTGCGCACCGGTGAAATCGGTTACCTGCCCCAGGACCCGCGCACCCCCGACATGGAACAGCTGGCCCGCGACCGGATCCTCTCGGTGCGGGGCCTCGACGTGGTGACCCGCAAGCTGCGGGAAGCGCAGTCGGACATGGCCAGCACCGACGCCGACGTCCAGGCCAAGGCGATGCGCCGCTACGACCGGCTGGAGGCCGAGTTCATCTCCGGCGGCGGTTACGCCGCCGAGGCCGAGGCGGCCGCCATCTCCTCCAACCTGGCCCTGCCGGAGCGGATCCTGAACCAGCCCCTGCGGACGCTGTCCGGCGGCCAGCGCCGCCGCGTCGAGCTGGCCCGGATCCTGTATTCCGGCGCCGACACCATGCTCCTCGACGAGCCGACCAACCACCTCGACGCCGACTCGATCAGCTGGCTGCGCGAGTTCCTGAAAAACCACCAGGGCGGCCTGATCGTGATCAGCCACGACACCGGGCTGCTGGAAGCGACCGTCAACAAGGTGTTCCACCTGGACGCCAACCGCGCGACCATCGACATCTACAACATGAACTGGAAGCGCTACCTGTCCCAGCGCGAGACCGACGAGCGGGCCCGCAAGCGTGAGCGCGCCAACGCCGAAAAAAAGGCCCAGGTCCTCATGGACCAGGCGAACAAGATGCGCGCCAAGGCCACCAAGGCGGTGGCGGCCCAAAACATGGCCAAGCGCGCCGAACGCCTGCTCAGCGGCCTGGACGAGGTGCGCGCACAGGACAAGGTGGCGGCCCTGCGCTTCCCCGATCCCGCACCCTGCGGCAAGACTCCGCTCACCGCCGAAGGCCTGAGCAAGTCCTACGGCTCGTTGGAGATCTTCACGGATGTGGACCTGGCCATCGACCGCGGCTCCCGCGTGGTCATCCTGGGCCTGAACGGCGCCGGCAAGACCACGCTGCTGCGCATGCTGGCCGGGGTGGACACCCCCGACACCGGCGATGTGCTGCCCGGCCACGGACTGAAGATCGGCTACTACGCTCAGGAACACGAAACCCTGGACGTGAACCGGACCGTGCTGGAGAACATGCGCTCGGCCGCCCCCGACCTGCAGGATGCCGAGGTGCGGAACATCCTCGGTTCCTTCCTGTTCTCCGGGGACGACGTGAACAAGCCCGCGGGCGTGCTGTCCGGCGGCGAAAAGACCCGGCTCGCCCTGGCCACCATCGTGGCGTCGTCGGCCAATGTGCTGCTGCTGGATGAGCCGACCAACAACCTGGACCCCGCCAGCCGGGCGGAAATCCTGGGCGCACTGCGCAATTACAGCGGCGCCGTCGTCATGGTGAGCCACGACGAAGGGGCCGTGGCGGCCCTGAACCCGGAGCGCGTCGTGCTGCTGCCGGACGGCGTCGAGGACCTCTGGAATGAGGACTACCTGGACCTGGTCACGCTGGCCTGATGCCGGGCATAGCGCCGTCGCAATCGAAATTGCCAAGGAGCGCGTCGCCGAGCGAGGAACGAGCGAGGTGTCTAAGCGCCGTGCAATTCAGGTTATAGACGGCGCTGCAGTTCAGTCGTCGCGGCTGAGCAGGGTGCCGTCGGTGCGGAACCCCTGGGCGTCCAGCAGGGCGTCTTCCTCTTCTTCGGCCGTCGGCCGCTTGCTCCGGCGTTTCGGGGCAGCGGCGCGCGGCGCCGGATTGGCCTGGTGGTATCCGCTCAGCGCCTCCTCTTCCTCCGCGTACCGGCTGTGGTGCGCCTGCTGGCGGGCGGCATAGCCGTAGCCGACAAACAGGAGCACACCGAAGGCGTACCACTGCATCGAGTACGACAGGTGCGGTCCTTCGTCGATGGCCGGTTTGGGGATCTGCACGGGCTGTACGGCCGCGGCGGGGGATTCCGACGCCATCAGGCCGTAGCTGCCCGTATGCACCGGGTACACCAGCTCGGCCGCATAGGCGTCCAGGTTAATGGACGCGAGCTGGCCTTCCGGGGCACCGCGGCTGACCGGGCCTTCGCCTGGCTTGACGCGCGCGACGACGGTGACGTCGCCTTCCGGGGCGGCGGGAACGGTGTCCGGATGGCCGGCCTGGTTGTTGCCGATCGGGAGCCAGCCCCGGTTAATCACGACGGCGCTGCCGTCCTGGAGGCGCAGCGGGGCAAGTACCTCGTAGCCAGGCCGGCCGTTCAGCGGGCGGTTGCGCACGATCCGCTGCCCGGCGTCGTCGTACTCGCCGGCGAGGACCACCGGCGTCCATTCCACCGCGTCATCGGCGCTGGCGAAGATGTCCGGCACCTCGCTGAACGGCACCGGATCGGCGTCGTAATTGTTCTCCACCGCTGCGATGACGTCGCGGGCCTGGTCCCGGCGGTCCATCTGCCAGTTGCCCAGCAGCACGCACACCGCGGCCAGCAGGGCAACGATCAGCAGCCAGCCCAGCCACTTGCCGCTGAGCAGGAATCGGTAGGACATTCAGGCACCTTCCAAGGGGAGCGTTTCGCGCCAGAGGCTGCGCTGGATGAGATAGTCCTGCAGCCACTCCCGGTGTCCACCGCACGCCAGCCAGATTTTGCGGCGCTCGGGGGTATGGATTTTCGGGTTGTTCCACAGCAGCTGCCACTGCGCGGCCTGACGGCAGCCCTTGCGCGAGCAGACGGGGGAGTCGGCCGCCAGCCCGCCGCCGAGCTGGTCCAAAAGATTCACGCGGCCGCCTTCCGCCGGCGCCGCTTGGTGACGGGGCTCAGGTTTCCGAGAAACGCGGACGGCTGGTCGTCGGCCTGGGGATCCTCCTGCGCGGCAGCGTCGGCAGCGAGGGGCCCGTCGGCTGCTGGGGCCGGGCGCGAGTGA
>NZ_JBNHGF010000223.1:0-4794 GCF_059091005.1 Arthrobacter sp. Y3223164 | reverse complement strand
GGCCGTGACCTCATGGCTCGCCGTGGGCTGGCGCTTGGCGGGCGGCGTGCCGTATTCCGGCCGACGGCTGCGGAGCGCGGCCAGCAGCCCGGCATCACTGCAGCGGCGGTTCAGCCACTTCAACGCTTCGATAGGAGAAATGTATGACGAGCCAGGAACCGACCGAGATCGTCGTCTGCCCCGACGGGCCGCTGCTGGTGCGCGGTGACTTTGACCTTGTGGACGGCGACGGCGAGGCGGTGCCCCGTACGCGGGAGACGGTCGCCCTGTGCCGCTGCGGCGCGTCGGGCATCAAACCGTACTGCGACGGAACGCACAAGCTGATCGCGGCGAGGCGGAAGGCCGCGCAGTAGCGCGGTCGTGCGGCGCCGTAACGCGGTGGTGCGGCACCGCCGCTGAGGGGGCGTAATGCCTGACGAAGTCAACGACGACGCCGACGCGCCGTCCCGGCCGGTCGACGGTCCGCGCGAAGAGCGCTTCCTGGGCGGGCGGGACCTGACCCGGTGGAACACGCCACCGGGCAGGTTTTTGGCACGCGGGATGCACCGCCTCAGCAGCATCCTGGGTCCACACGCCGCGTTGATCCTCACGCTGGCCGCCGGGGCGCTGGTCGCCGTGCTGCTCACCGTCGCGTCGACCGAGATCTACGAGGCGGTGACCGACGAAGACGGCGTTGCCGAATTCGATCAGCCGGTCCTGGACGCTGCACAAACCGTCCGGTCACCCTGGCTCAATACGGCGGTGACCGCGTTCACGAACATCGGCGGGCCCATCGGCATGCCGATCCTCGCGTTGCTGGTCATGGGTATCCTGACCTTCCGCCGGCGGTCCTGGACACCGGCCATCCTGATCACCACCGCCGCCGCCGGGTCGCTGTTAATGACGGTTGCCGCCAAGCAGTTTATCGGACGGGCCCGGCCGCCGCTGCGGGAGGCGGTGCCGCCGTTCGAATATTCGGCGTCCTTTCCCAGCGGGCACTCCCTCAACGCGGTCGTCATCGCCGGCGTGGTGGCCTACCTGCTCATCCTGCGCCAGGCCAAGCGGCGGTCGAAGATCCTCACCGTCGGCGCCGCTGCCCTGTTCGCGGTGGCCATGGGATTGAGCAGGGTCTTTCTGGGCCACCACTGGTTCACCGATGTCCTGGTCGCCTGGACCCTCGGTGCCGCGTGGCTGGTGCTGGTCATCACCGCCCACCGCCTCTACCTGACCGTTTGGCACCGCGGGGGTGCACGGGGTCCCGCCCAGAGGAGATCCCCGCCGGCGGCACCCTAGGGCGGCACCCTGGGCAGATGCCCTCAGGCGGGTTCGACCGGGACACCTGCACGGTTGCCGAGCACCCCGCCGGCGAGTGGGCGCGGATAGTCTGGAAGTCCCGACGTCCAAGGAGATGCCCATGAGTTCCGTCCTCCCCACCCTGCTCACCAGCACCGGCCTGCTCGGCGGTTTCAAGACCGGCCAGGCGACCAAGAACCGCCCGCTGGCCGGCGCCGTGCTGGCCGCCGCGGGGGCCGGAGCCTTCGCGATGTGGCAGCGCAACGCCGGCACCGGGCGGGCGGCGGCACTGACCGGTGGCTATCTGGCGGCCTTTGGCGTGTCCCATCCGCTGGCCAAGAAGATCGGCGCCTGGCCGGCGGTGTATACGGTGACGGCGGCGACGGCGCTGGCTTCGCTGGTCTTCGGCCGCAAGCGCTGACCGCCACCGGCGCGCGGGCCACCAAGGCTCTATTCCGAAGCCGCGGCTCGGTTCCCCGGCGCCGTGGTTTATTGCGTACGACTGCGCTCGGTTCCCGAACGGTGGTTTATCGCCCGGGCGTCATGCCGCCGGCAGGTCCCAGTACAACCGGCCGGCTTCGGTTCGCGCACCCGCCGCCGGCTCGTGCAATGATTTCTTGCCGCCGGGCAGCAGGTGCACGACCTCGAAGGCGTGCAGCAGCACCAGGACGTCCGAGATGATCCGGCGGTGGCAGCGCCACCACACGCTCTCGCTGCACATGATCGCCACGTCGGCGGCCTCGGCGTCGGTCAGCAGGCGTCCCAGTCCCTTGGCGAATTCCGGGGTGCGGGTGTAGGCGGCATAGGCCCGGAACGCAGCGACTTGCCACCAACTGTCCGGCTCAGGCTCGCCGGCGGGAATCCGCCGTCGGCCGCCCAAGTCTTCTTCCCAGCGGTAGCCGAGGCCCGCGGTCGGAAGCCATTCGGCGAGCGCGTCGCGACCCATGTCCGGATGCTTGCGGCTGCCCGGGAACCGGCGGACATCGACGACCTTCTGCACGCCGGCGCCGTGGAGCAGTTCGGCCAGCTCTTCGGGCGTGCTGGTGCCGTGACCGACCGTGAACAACCGGCGATGTACGTCCTGTGCCATCTGCGAATCCGAATTAACGCGGGGCAGAACCGTTCTTGCGGCTCACGCGGGTGCGGTAGCGCAGCTGGATGATGCGGGCTGCCCCGGCGGCGGCGACAAAGATTCCCCCGGCGACCGACGCCACGAACAGCGCCAGCCCCAGTGCGACTTGCCCCTCGAAGCCGAAATAGCGCAGCAGGACCTGGTCCTGGTTCTGCGCGATGAACACAATCAGCAGCACCAGCAAGAGCAGTGCAACGACCACCGACGTCCAGATCATCCCCAGCCGGGTGCCTTGTTGCCTCGCCTCGCGCCCGTCAAGCGCGTCCCGGCCTGTCCCGCCGGTTTTGGGCCCAAGATCGCCGGATTTGCCCTGCCCGGAGCCACCGGACGGCCCCGCTCCCGATCGGCCGGTGTGGGTACCCCCGGCTTCGGCTCCGTCCCGTCCCGTGCCCTGCGGATTGGAAGTCATTGCTGTCCTGCCTTTCGCCGCGGCGCCTTTTCCCTCAGCGTAGACGATGCATCAGCGCAGCAACACCGGCGTCAAACCGCAAACACGTCGTGCGCCACGACTTCGTGCACTTCGATCTGCCCACCTGGCAACTTCCAGTCATCAGGGGACGGCCTGCCGCACGGCCGCCCATTCAAGGTCCGCTGCCGGCCCTTGCTACTCCGCGAGGTTGCTGCGCAACAACTTGAAAAAGCGCTTCTGGTAGTCCGGCCATTCGTCGCTCACCAGGACGCGTTCAATCCCCTGCCGGACCCACTCGGCGTCCCAGTAGCCCAGCTTCACCAACTGCGGCAGCAGAACCGACAGCTTGCGGTTCTCCCAGGGATTGCCCTCATCGAACTGCATGGCGCTGGCACCTTTGATTCCCGGTACGTGGAACAGTTCCTTGAGCGTCACGTCGATTAATCCCGGCCGCGCCCGCAGGAACTTGAGAAAGTCGATGGCTTCAACCTGCGTCTGGCTCAACAGCAGGAGCATCGCACCTCGGTGCGCCGGGGCCGGCACGAGGCCGTCGCGGACCCAGTCGAACATCGCGTCAATACCGCGGTTGCGGTCCCAGCCTTTGGGATTGCGCAGATAGCGGGCAGCCCATGCCTCGACGAACAGGTCAAGGTGGCCCGGAAACAACACCGGCGGCACGTCGCGCGCAACTTTTAAGTCGGTGTAGGACAGGTCGGCGGACCGCTCGGCGCCGATGCAGGCCATGTGGGCGATGTCCGCGGCGGCCCAATGGTCGGGCTTCAGCAGGCCCTGCCACCACCCGTCCGGCGAGCGCTCGCCGCTCGGCTCTGCCGAGACCACCGTCCGGAACCTCCGGACCATCGACTTCTGGCGCCGCTTTTCGCTGTCCGGCATGGCTGCCGCGTAGCCAAGGACCCCGGCGCGATCACCGGCGCCCAGCAAGTCGAACAGCGGGTTGTCGGCGGCCGGCACCGGCCCGGGATCGGTCATACCGCCAATCTAACCCGGCGGGCCCCGCAGCCCGGCTTTCCGGCATGATCGGCACCTCGGCGGCTCGCTCGCCGGGCATGGCCCGTGGGGCCGGGCCCTGGACCCGCCCCGTTGGTTGTACGTTCCTGCCACCCCATAGGCTGGCATCATGGACTCCCCTATCCAAAGCTATCTCCGCGCCCTGCACGCCGAGCTCGCCGGCCTCAAGGACGGCAAGCCGTACGGCGGGATTCCCGCGATGGCCGGCGCGGACCCGGACAACTTCGCCATCTGCCTGGCCACCGTGGACGGCTATGTGTACGAGGTCGGCGATTCGAACGAAGAGTTCACCATCCAGTCCATATCCAAGCCCTTCACGTACGGGCTCGCGCTCTCCGACCTCGGCCTCGACGCCGTGGACCAGAAGGTGGACGTAGAGCCGTCGGGCAACGCCTTCAACGAGATCTCCCTGGCTCCGGGCACCGGCCGCCCGGCCAACGCGATGATCAATGCCGGGGCACTGACCGCCACCTCCCTGATCAAGGGCAGCGGCGGCAAGACCGGTTTCCGCCGCATCCTCGAGCACTATTCCGCCTTCGCCGGCCGCGACCTGTCGGTCAGCGAACGCACGTTCCAGTCGGAGGCGCGGCACGGCTACCGCAACCGGGCGCTGGCCCACCTGCTGCGCTCCTTCGAGATCATCGAGCAGGATCCGGACCCGGTGGCCGAGGACTACTTCCGGCAGTGCTCGGTGCTCGTCACCTGCCGCGATCTCTCGGTCATGGCGGCCACCCTGGCCAACGGCGGCACCAACCCGCTCACCGGAAAACAGGTGCTGGACCTGGAGGTGGAGGAACGGGTCCTCTCCGTGATGGCTACCTGCGGCATGTACGACGACGCCGGTGCCTGGCTCTCGGACGTGGGCATGCCGGCGAAGTCCGGGGTCGGCGGCGGCCTGCTCGCGGTGCTGCCGGGCCAGTTGGGCCTGGCCGTTTATTCGCCGCCGCTGGAC
>NZ_JBNHGF010000222.1:0-4798 GCF_059091005.1 Arthrobacter sp. Y3223164 | reverse complement strand
GGCACCGTCGGCGGGCCGGGATACGGTGATCACGCGGCCGCCGGGGGCCAGGTCCCTGAGGCTGGCGCCGGCGCTGAGCATGGGCTCCGACAGGTCCTCGGGCGCTTCCAGCTCGTCGAGCACCAGCACGATGCCGCCGAGGCGTTCCTTTGGTGCCGCATGCCGGCGAACGTCGAGGTCCCACCCGAGCATTTCCTTGGCCACCGTGTCGGCGCCGGCACCCGCGCCGAGCACCAGGACAGGTCCGGGCAGCAGCGGTGCGCCGGGCCGGTAGCGCCGCAGCACGGCGGGCTGCGGCAGCCCCAGCTTCTTGGCCAGGCTCTTCACCGGTCCGGCGTTGACCAAATCCACGTACCGGTCGGTCATCAGTTCGCCTCCAGGATGGCGACGACGCCCATGCCGCCTGCGGCGCAGACGGAAATCAGGCCGCGGGTGGTGCGGGACTCGGCGTCGGCCTTCTCGCGCAGCATCTTGGCCAGGCTGGCCACCAGGCGTCCGCCGGTGGCCGCGAAGGGATGGCCGGTGGCCAGCGAGGAGCCATTGATGTTGAGGCAGTTCCGGTCGATGGCGCCCAGGGGCTTCTCGAGGCCCAGCTTGTTGCGGCAGAACTCCTCGCTTTCCCACGCGGCCAGGTGGCACAGCACCGTCCCGGCGAAGGCCTCGTGGATCTCGAAGAAATCGAAGTCGGCGAACGTCAGGGCCTGCCGGGCCAGCAGCCGGGGCACGGCATAGGCCGGCGCCATCAGCAGTCCTTCCTTGCCGTGCACAAAATCAACGGCGGCGGCCTCGGAGTCCACCACCTCCGCCAGCACCGGCAGGTCGTTGCTCCGGGCGTACTCTTCCGAACTGAGCAGCACGGTGGAGGCCCCGTCGGTCAGCGGCGTGGAGTTGCCGGCCGTCATGGTTGCCTCGGCGCCGAGGTTCTTGCCGAACACCGGCTGCAGCTTGCCCAGCTTCTCCAAGGTGGTGTCGGCGCGCAGGTTGGAGTCCTTGGCCAGGCCCCGGTAGGGCGTCATGAGGTCATCGAAAAATCCGCGCTCATAAGCTGCCGCGAGGTTGTGGTGGCTGGCCAGGGCGAGTTCGTCCTGCGCGTCGCGGCTGATGTTCCAGGCCGCGGTGGTCAGCGCCTGGTGCTCGCCCATCGACAGCCCGGTCCGCGGCTCGGCCGTGCCCGGCGCGTTGGGTGCCAGGTCCTTGGGCCGCAATTTGGCGATGGCGGTCAGCTTCTGCTGCATGCTCTTGGCGCGGTTCAGTTCCAGGAGGACGGCCCGGAGTCCTTCGCTGACCGCGATCGGTGCGTCCGAGGCGGAGTCCACGCCGCCGGCGATCGCGGAGTCGATCTGCCCCAGTTTGATCTTGTTCGCCAAGCCCATCACGGTTTCCAAACCGGTGGCGCACGCCTGCTGCAGGTCGTACGCAGGTGTTTGCGGTGAAAGCGCCGAGCCGAGCACCGCCTCGCGGGTGAGGTTGAAGTCGCGCGAGTGTTTAAGGACAGCCCCGGCGGCCACCTCGCCGATGCGTTCGTCCTGCAGCCCGAACCGTGCCACCAGCCCGTCCAGGGCCGCGGTGAGCATGTCCTGGTTGCTGGCCTGGGTGTAGGCTCCGTTCGCGCGGGCGAAGGGGATGCGGTTGCCGCCGACGACTACTGCCCTGCGCAGTCCGTTGGCGGAGCGGGTGCCGGTGGCGTCAGGTGAAGTGGCCATGTGGGCTCTCCTCGATTGGGTGCGGAGCGGAACAAACGACAGTTACCGTAACCAAGCGTACCTGATACGCTGAGTTACGTGAACACCGCCACAGGCCGCCAGGCCGCCTCGAATCCGGCGACGCCCGCGGACGGCCGCTCGGCCCGCTGGGACCGTCACCGGACGGAACGCCGCCGGGAG
Organism: Arthrobacter sp. Y3223164; assembly: GCF_059091005.1. Lineage (NCBI taxonomy): Bacteria > Bacillati > Actinomycetota > Actinomycetes > Micrococcales > Micrococcaceae > Arthrobacter > Arthrobacter sp. Y3223164. The sequence continues at coordinate 2,915 of NZ_JBNHGF010000222.1, read as the reverse complement.
CTGATCCGCGCGGCGCGGCACGCGGTACACCGGCTTGGCCCCGACGCGTCCATGGAGGAGATCGCGGCGGCGGCCGGGACGTCCAAACCCGTCTTCTACCGCTACTTCGGTGACAAGGCCGGCCTGCAGCGGGCCATGGGCGAGGTGGTGATCGGCCGGATGCAGGCCCGGCTCCAGGAGGCCGCCGCCACAGCGACGACGGCCCGGGAGGGCCTGCACGCCATGGTGTCCGTCTACCTGCAAATGGCCGAATCCTCGCCGCACGTGTACGCGTTCGTCACCCGCGCCGCGCCGTCCGAGCCGCCGGCCGTTCCGCCACCCGGTCGGGACGATGCGCGGCCGGCGGCCGCACCGGAGGACGGCAGTTCCGCCGTCCTGCAGGACTTTTTCGCCAACGTCACCGCCATGATCGAGGCCCCGCTGCGCGACCACCTGGCCGCGGCAGCGGGGAATGCCGCGGAATTGGCGGCCGCATCCTACTGGCCCCGGGCCGCCATCGGCATGGTGCGTGCGGCCGGTGAATGCTGGCTGGCGGCTCCCGCCGATGAAACCAAGCCGAGCCGGGAAGTCATGACGGGCCTGCTCACCCAATGGCTGCTGGGTGGCGTCGCACCGGACAACGGAGCTCCCGCAGCGGGCTCCGGGCCACCCGGCCGTTCCCACAACACTCCGGGCATGGACTGACCGCCCGCACCCGGCCGCCCCGCCGCCTTCCCCGGCCCCACCGACACACACCTGACGACCGAAGGAACATCCGATGACGTATACGCCCGCCCTGGAAACCCCGGAACCGGTTGAAGACAACGGAGCCACCGTGGATGTGGCCGAACTCGGCCGGCTCCTGCTGGGCCGCTGGGCCGACATCCGCCAGGCGGCACGCGACCTGGCCGGCCGCCCGGAACTCCACCGCATCGGCGGGCTGACGATGGAGGAGCACCGGCAGCGGGTCTTCGGGCAGTTGAAGTACCTGGTGGACACCGGCGCCGTGCACCGTGCCTTCCCCGCACGGCTCGGCGGCGAAGACAATCACGGCGGCAACGTGGCCGGTTTCGAGGAACTCGTCACCGCCGACCCCTCGCTGCAGATCAAGGCCGGTGTGCAGTGGGGCCTGTTCGGCGCGGCGGTGCTGCACCTGGGCACCCGGGAACACCATGACCAGTGGCTGCCGGACATCATGAGCCTCAAGACGCCGGGCGCCTTCGCCATGACCGAAACCGGCCACGGATCCGACGTGGCAAGCATCGCCACCACCGCCACCTACGAACCGGCCACGCAGGAATTCGTCATCCACACACCCTTCCGGGCCGCGTGGAAGGACTACCTGGGAAACGCCGCCAACGACGGCCTGGCCGCGGTGGTGTTCGCGCATCTCATCACCCGGGGCGTCGACCACGGCGTCCACGCCTTCTATGTGCCCATCCGGGACGAACAGCACAACTTCCTGCCCGGCATCGGCGGCGAAGACGACGGTTACAAGGGCGGGCTCAACGGCATCGACAACGGCCGCCTGCACTTCGACCATGTCCGCATCCCGCGCACTAACCTGTTGAACAGGTACGGCGACGTGGCCGAGGACGGCACCTACACCTCCCCCATCGCCAGCCCGGGCCGCCGCTTCTTCACCATGCTGGGAACCCTGGTGCAGGGCCGCGTTTCGCTCGACGGCGCCGCGGTGGCCGCCAGCAAGGTAGCCCTGGCCATCGCGGTGCGCTACGGCACCGAGCGCCGGCAGTTCAATGCGTCCTCGGACACCTCCGAAGAGGTCTTGCTGGACTACCAGCGCCACCAGCGGCGCCTGCTGCCGCGGCTGGCCACCACCTACGCGGCGTCCTTCGCGCACGAACAACTGCTGGAGAAGTTCGACGACGTGTTCTCCGGCGCCCACGACACCGACGAGGACCGGCAGGACCTGGAAACCCTGGCCGCCGCCCTGAAGTCGCTCAGCACGTGGCACGCGCTGGACACCCTGCAGGAATGCCGGGAGGCCACCGGCGGGGCAGGGTTCCTGGCCGAAAACCGCTTCGCGGCGCTGCGCGCCGACCTGGACATCTACGCCACCTTCGAGGGCGACAACACGGTGCTGCTGCAGCTGGTCGCCAAGCGGCTGCTCGCGGACTACGCCAAGGAGTTCCGCCACGCAGACTTCGGCGTGATGGCCCGGTGGGTTGCCCACCAGGCGGCCGACGCCACCTTCCACCGCACCGGCCTGCGCCAGGTGGCCCAGACGTTCGCAGACAGCGGCTCGGAGCGCAAGAGCGCCAACTACCTGAAGGATCCGGAGTCGCAGCGCCAGCTGCTCACCGACCGGGTCTCCACCATGGTCGCCGGCATTGGCGGCGCGCTCCGCAATGCCACGAGGCTGCCCCAGGCGGAGGCCGCGGCACTGTTCAACGAACACCAGCATGAGCTGATCGAGGCCGCCCGCGCACACGCGGAACTGCTGCAGTGGGAGGCCTTTACCGCCGCACTCGGGCAGATCGACGACGACGGTACCCGCCAGGTGCTGACCTGGTTGCGGGACCTGTTCGGCCTGTCGCTGGTGGAGAAAAACCTGGGCTGGTACCTCATGCACGGGCGGCTCTCCGCCCAGCGCGCCCGCATCCTCGGGGGGTACATCAACCGTCTGCTGTCCAGGCTGCGTCCGCACGCCCTCGACCTCGTGGACGCCTTTGGCTATGGGCCTGAGCATCTGCGCGCGAAGATTGCCACCGGCGCAGAGCAGGAACGCCAGGACGAAGCCATGGCCTATGCCCGCTCGCGGCGGGCCAGCGGCGACGCCCCAGTGGACGAGAAGGTGCTCGTCGCCCGCCGGAAGGCCGCCGAAAAGCTCGCCGCGCGACGCCAGAAGGCGCCGGCAAGCAGCTAGGCGAACGACGGCGGGGCCCAGGCCGGAGGCGATCCGTTTCGCCACGGCG
>NZ_JBNHGF010000221.1:0-4809 GCF_059091005.1 Arthrobacter sp. Y3223164 | reverse complement strand
GCACGGCAACAGCGTCCGCGGCACCGAGGCCTGCCGCCGGCTGTCGGCGGAGCTGGGACTGCACTTCATCCACGCGGCCCGCAGCGCCCGGTCCACGATCCGCGCCGACTACACCCTGGCCGGGAAGCCCTCACCGCGGGTTCGCCCGGCGCGGGAACTGGCCGTGCTGGCCGAATACGGCCACACGGTGCGGTTCCTCGAGGTCCACGGCGACATGCTCTTTCCCGAGGCGGAAACGGTCATCCGGATGGCCGCCGACCTGGCCCCCGCGCACGAGGTTTTGGTGATCGACATCAGCCGGCTGGACGAGCTCGGCAGCCGCACCAAGACCATGTTCCTGCGGCTGCAGGCAACCTCGGATCCCTGCCTGCTGATCTTCGTGGACCCGGCCGGGTTGCTGTCCGCGGAAGAGGACGGCACGGGCGGCCGGCCGACGGCGTTCCCGTCCCTGGACGCTGCCGCCCGGTGGTGCGAAAACCGCCTCCTCGGCCGGCACGGAGGACAGCCGGCGACCGGCGAACGGCTGCAGTTGCAGGACCACCCTGTGACGGCGACCCTGCCCGCCGGCGAGCGCGAGACGCTCGCGGGCTACCTGGAGCGGCGAACGTACGACGACGGCGCGGCCATCGTACCCGCGGGCGGACCACACCCGGGCCTGGTCTTGGTCATGGAGGGGCAGGCACGCACGGCCGCCAACGCCTCCGGGAACGCCAGCGCCTCCAAGGACGATCACGCCGCCCGGTATTTCTCCGCCGGAACCAGCTTCGGGGGCCTCGGCGGCACTCGGTCCCGGATCCACGTGCGAGCCGAGGGGAAGGTCCTCGTGGAGGTCCTCACGCCAGACGGCTATGCGCGCCTGCGCCGGGACGCCCCGGACACGGCGCTGAGCTTGGCCGAACGGCTGCTGGACATCGCGGCCGAGCAACACGACCTCACCGTGGCGGCCGCGCAGGGGTGACCATCGTCCGCCCCTTTACGAGCGCCCGGCGGGCCGCAACAATGGCGGCATCCCTGACGACAGGATGCCATCGTGCCGCTCACCGTCCACTTCCCCGTCAACACGCTGGCGCTCAAGCGCGGCGGCCTGGTCAAGGCGGTGCGCACCCGGGCCAACACGCTGGCCGGGAACGGCGCGGCAGAACGGATCTGGATCGAGGTGCTGGGCCTGCAGCACCGGCTCGCCCGCGACGTGGCCGGTCTCAAGGCGGACGGCCACCTGCATCCGGAGGTCAGGGTCCGCAGCGTCCTGTACGGGCTGGATCCGAGCCCCGGCACGGATACGCGTCAACCCGTGCAGCCGCCGCCCGAGGACGACTACGACATCGTGCCGGTCGGCAACTCCGGGCTGGCCTTCGGGTACTTCCGCGACGGGATCGAGGAATGCTACGTGCGGTTCCACCCCGAAGGCACGGTGGCCGCCGTCGAACGGCTGGCCCCCAACCGCGCGCGGCTGCGCCGGGAGGAAATGGACGAACAGGGCCGCCTGGTGCTGGTCCAGCATTTCCAGGAATCGTCCAAGACGCCCACCGCCCAGCGACTGATCGGCCGCGACGGCCGCTGCTTCCTCACAATCACGCACCATCCCGGCTCGCCCAAGTGGGGGCGCAGCTACCTGTTCGACGGCGTGGCCCGCGACGACGGCGATGCCCTCACCTTCGCGGACCCGGGCGAGCTTTACCGGCACGCCTTCGAACACCTGCTGGCCGGCGAGGACGCACCGGTGCTGACCTCGGAATTCCGCGAGAACCTGAATAACCTGCCCGGCCGAAATTTGGACGATGTGGTCGGCAGCGTCAGGCATCCGACCCTGCGGCGCATAGCGGCGGTGCACAGCAACCACCTGGAGCCCCCGTACGTTGCAGGGTCCGGCGTCAGCCGCAACTGGCGCCGCCTCCTGGACAACCTGGACACCTGGGACGGCGTGGTCCTGCACACCGATGCGCAGCGCGAAGACATCGCCGCCGAGTTCGGCCACGCCGACCGGCTCCACACCATCGGCCAGCTGGCGCCGCCGGAGCAGCCGGACCCGGGCCCCGCCACCGATCCGGACCGGCTGGTGATGGTGGCCCGGCTGCACCCGAAGAAACGGGTGGACGAGGCGATCCGGGTCTTCGCCCTGGTGCGCGAGGGCAACCCGCGGGCGCGGCTGGAGGTCTTCGGCTTCGGCTACGGCGACGAGGAGGAGGGAGCGGTCAAAGCGCTCATCGACGAACTGGGCGTCGGCGCCGCGGTCAGCTTCCCGTCGTTTACCAACAGCCCGTCGGACATCTACGCCTCCGCGTGCGCCACGGTGCTGACGTCGGCGTCGGAGGGCTTCCCGCTGATCCTGCTGGAGAGCATGTCCTACGGCGTGCCGGTCGCCGCCTATGACGCCAACTACGGCCCCCGCGACGTCATCCGGCACGGCGAGAACGGCTTCTTGGTGCCCTTCGGCGAGCGGCAGGCGCTGGCGGACGGCATCCTGGCGCTGATGCGCGACCCGGAACTGCGCTCGCGGTTCGCCCGCTCCAGCCGCGACACCCTGCAGCGCTTCGACGAACCCGGCTATGTCTCGGCGTGGACCAAGGTCCTCGCGGGTGGCTAGGCACCCCGCCGCGGTGAGACAATGGCCACATTGTGCAAGGGTTGTTTCATATCGCGTCCCGCCACGCACACCATCCGGTCCCGCGCAGCCGGGGCACTAAGTACTTCTGGAGGCGAACTTGCCAGGTTTGAATCTCACCCGTGACGAAGCGCGCGCCCGCGCCGAACTGCTCCGCGTGGAGTCGTACGACGTCACGCTGGACCTCACCCGCGGCGACAAGGTGTTCGGCTCGCGCACCGTGGTGACCTTCACCGCCACCCCCGGCGGCTCCACCTTTATCGACGCCGTCACGGACACCGTCCGCTCGATCACGCTCAACGGCAAGTCGCTGGATCCCGCCGAGGTCTCCGACGGCGTCCGCATCCAGCTGCCGGATTTGGCGGAGCACAACGTGCTGGAGATCGACGCCGACGCGCTGTACATGAACACCGGCGAGGGCCTGCACCGGTTCGTGGACCCGGTGGACAACGAGGTCTACCTGTACAGCCAGTTCGAGGTGCCGGATTCGCGGCGCATGTTCGCCGTCTTCGAGCAGCCGGACCTGAAGGCGGCCTTCCGCTTCACCGTCACCGCGCCGTCGCACTGGGATGTCATCTCCAACTCGCCCACCCCGGCGCCCCGGCACGTCGGATCCACGGACGACGGCGGTGCGGCCGCCACCTGGGCGTTCGAGCCCACCCCGCGGATCTCCTCCTACATCACGGCGCTGATCGCCGGCCCGTACCAGTCCGTGCGCAGCGAGCTGACGAGCTCCGACGGCCGCACCATCCCGCTGGGCGTGTTCGCGCGCAAGTCGCTGATGCAGTACATGGACGCGGAAAACATCTTCACCCTCACCCGGCAGGGCTTCGAGTTCTACGAGAAGCAGTTCGGCACCCCGTACCCCTTCGAGAAGTACGACCAGCTGTTTGTGCCGGAGTTCAACGCCGGCGCCATGGAAAACGCCGGCGCGGTCACCTTCCTGGAAAACTACGTGTTCCGCTCCCGCCCCACCAACGCCATGGTGGAGCGCCGGGCCATCACCGTGCTGCACGAACTGGCGCACATGTGGTTCGGCGACCTGGTGACCATGCGCTGGTGGAACGACCTGTGGCTGAACGAGTCCTTCGCCGAATTCATGTCCACGCTCGCCGCCGCCGAGGCCACCGAGTACAAGGGCGCCTGGACCACCTTCGCGTCGATGGAGAAGTCCTGGGCCTACCGGCAGGACCAGCTGCCGTCCACCCACCCGATCACCGCCGAGATCAAGGACCTGGAGGACGTGCAGGTCAACTTCGACGGCATCACCTACGCCAAGGGCGCCTCCGTGCTCCGCCAGCTGGTGGCCTGGGTGGGCCAGGAGGAGTTCATGGCCGGCGTCCGCGAGTACTTCGGCAAGCACGCCTGGGCCAACACCGAGCTGGCCGACCTGCTGGGCGAACTGGAAACCTCCAGCGGCCGGGACCTGAAGGACTGGTCCGCCAAGTGGCTGGAGACCGCCGGCGTGAACACCCTGCGCGCGGAGATCTCCACCGACGACGACGGCGCCATCACCTCGTTCGCGATCCTCCAGACGGCGCCGGACGGCTACCCGACCATCCGGCCGCACCGGCTCGCCGTCGGCTTCTACAACCTGGACGACGCCGGCAAGCTGGTGCGCACCCACCGCGAGGAACTCGATGTTGACGGCGAGCGCACCGAGGTGCCGCAGCTGGCCGGCCTGGCCCGTCCCGCGCTGGTGCTGCTCAACGACGACGACCTGGCCTACGCCAAGATCCGGCTGGACGACGTGTCCCTGGCCACCTCCAAGAGCCACGTGAAGGACTTCACCGCGTCGCTGCCGCGCACCCTGGTGCTCGGCTCGGCCTGGGACGCCACCCGCGACGGCGAGACCCCGGCCCGCGAATACGTGGAGCTTGTGCTGAACAATATCGCCTACGAGACGGACTCCTCGGTGGTGCTGGTGCTGCTGCGGCAGCTGGCCACCACGCTGACCTTCTACGTGAACCCGGACGACCGCAAGCGGTTGGCCATCGCCGCCGCCGACCGGCTCTGGGAACTGGCCGGAGAGGCGGCCGAGGGGTCCGATTCGCAGCTGCAGTTCGCCAAGGCCTTCGCCGTGCACGCGCAGACCGGCGGGCAGTTGGACACCGTGGCCGCGCTGCTCTCCGGCGAGCGCACGCTGGAGGGGCTGACCGTCGACGCCGACCTGCGCTGGGAACTGCTCACCTCGCTCGTAGCCGGCG